>JAICZD010000202.1 GCA_025933855.1 Modestobacter sp.
GAACGCACTGGTGGCCGGCGACGAGGTGATCATCCCGATCCAGTGCGAGTACTACGCGCTCGAGGGGCTCGGCCAGCTGCTGTCCAACATCGACCTGGTCCGGGCGCACCTCAACCCGGGCATCTCGGTGTCCACCATCCTGCTCACCATGTACGACGGCCGGACGCGGCTGGCCGACCAGGTGGCCGACGAGGTGCGCAACCACTTCGGCGAACTGGTGCTCGCCGCGGTCATCCCGCGCAACGTGCGGGTGAGCGAGGCGCCGGGATACGGGCAGTCGGTGCTCACCTACGACCCGGGATCCCGTGGCGCCACCAGCTATGTGGAGGCCGCCCGCGAGCTCGCCGAGCGCGGCGCCCGGCTGCCGCCGCGGGTCACGGCACCGCAACCCGCCCCGCCGGCCGCCGCTCCCCCGCCGGTCGCCCCCTCGCCCGCCGCGGCGGCGCCACCACCGATGCCGCCGGTGGCCGCCCTCGTGCTCGGCGAGCCCGTGAGCGGCTCGGGCCGGTCCGCTAGGCACGGAACGTGACCGGACCGATCCGTCTCCGTAGCCGATTTGCCATAGACACCGCGCTCGTCCCGCTCCGGCGGCTGCCGAGCGCCAGCCAGGAGGACCAATGACCAAGCGCGGCGGTCTCGGCCGGGGCCTGGCGGCCCTCATCCCCACCAGCGCTCCGGCGCCGACGGCCACCCCGGCCGCCCGGGTCGCCGAGGTCGGGGAGGTCACCGGGTCGGTCGGCACCGTCGAGCGCCCGCTGTCCCCCGGCTGGGCGGAACGGGCGGCGGCCGGTGAGCCGGCCGCGAGCCCCGCGGCCCCGACGGACACCGAGGTCGTCGGCGTGCCGGGGGCACAGCTGCGGGAGGTGCCGGTCGAGGCCGTCGTGCCGAACCCGACGCAGCCCCGGCTGGTCTTCGACGACGAGGCGCTGGAGGAGCTCACCCACTCCGTCCGCGAGTTCGGCCTGCTGCAGCCGATCGTCGTCCGGGAGGGCGCCGACGGCGGCTACGAGCTGATCATGGGCGAGCGGCGGCTGCGCGCCGCCCGCGCCGCCGGGCTGGACACCGTGCCGGCGATCGTCCGGGACACCGACGACGACGCCATGCTGCGCGATGCCCTGCTGGAGAACATCCACCGCGTGCAGCTCAACCCGCTGGAGGAGGCGGCCGCCTACCAGCAGCTGCTGGAGGAGTTCGGCGCCACCCACGAGGAGCTGGCCGCCCGGATCGGGCGCAGCCGCTCGCAGGTCACCAACACCATCCGGCTGCTGAAGCTGCCGGTGAGGGTGCAGACCCGGGTCGCTGCCGGCGTGCTGTCCGCGGGTCACGCCCGGGCGCTGCTCGGGCTTCCGGAGGCCGACGCGCAGGAGGGGCTGGCGGCCCGGATCGTGGCCGAGGGGATGTCGGTGCGGGCCACCGAGGAGGCGGTCTCCCTGGCCGTCGCGTCCACCCCGGCCGCGGCGCGCCGCAACAACCGCAAGCTCTCCGCGCCCGGCGTCGAGGACCTCGCCGGCCGGCTGTCCGACGTGTTCGAGACCAAGGTGAAGGTCCAGATCGGCCGCGCCAAGGGTCGCATCGTCGTGGAGTTCGGCTCGGTCGACGACCTGCAGCGCATCGTCGGCATGATGGCCCCCGACATCGGTCAAAGACGCGAATAGAGGTACAGGGTCCGCATGAGTGGGCCTTGTGTCACTGACGCAAGGCCGGGCAACGGCTCCACGACCCAGGGGAACGGCACCGGGCCGCGGTGTCGTCCGTCAGGACGACGGTGTGATCGCGGCGCGCTCCAGCAGCCCGGCGAGGACCTCGCCGAGCGTGTGCCCCGCAGCCTCCAGGGCCATCGGGAACATCGAGGTCTCGGTGAGCCCCGGGGAGACGTTCACCTCGAGGAAGTGCACCTCGCCGTCCTCGGTCACGATCGCGTCGGTGCGGGACAGGTCGGACAGGCCCAGGACCCGGTGCACCGTCAGCGCCACCTCGGCCGCCCGGGCGGCGACGGCGTCGGAGACGCGAGCCGGGGCGTGGTACTCGGTCATCCCCGGCGTGTACCGGGACGTGTAGTCGAACACCCCGGACTCCGGCACGATCTCGACCGCGGGCAGCGATTCGGGACCCTGGCCGAGGTCCACCACCGACAGCGCCAGCTCCACCCCGTCGACGAACCGCTCCACCATCACCGTGTCGCCGTAGGCGAAGCAGCTGACCATCGCCGCCGGGAGGTCCTCGACCCGGCTGACCTTCTGCACGCCCAGCGACGAGCCGCCCGAGGCGGGCTTGACCATCAGCGGCAGCCCCAGCCGCGCGACGATGAGGTCCAGGACGGCGGCCGCGCCCAGCTCCCGGAAGGTGCTGTGCGGCAGGGCGACCCAGTCCGGCGTCGTCACCCCGGCGGCGCGCACCACCGACTTGGCGGCGGGCTTGTCCCAGGCCAGCCGGCAGGCAGCGGCCGGCGACCCGACGTAGGGCACCCCGGCCAGGTCGAGCACCGCACGCAGCGCGCCGTCCTCACCGGCCGAGCCGTGCAGCGCGATGAACACCGCGTCCACCGGCGTCGCGGACAGGCCGGGCAGCAGCCCGGCGTCGGCGTCGTGCATCTCGGCGTCCACGCCGACCCGGGTCAGCGCGCCGACCACCTGGCCGCCGGAGTTGATGCTCACCTCGCGCTCGAAGGTCAGCCCACCGGCCAGCACCAGGGCCCGCAACGGGTGCTCGTCGGCGCCGGCGACCGACCCGGTGGGGGCTGTGGTGGGGCCCGGGTCGCTCATGCCTGGACGTCCTCGGTCTGGTCGCGGTTGGCCGGCCCGGTGAGGGACCCCGGCACCGGTCTCGGCGCCGGCGGCGCGGCCCGGAAGGTGCCGGTGTCCACGGTGTCGAAGGTCGAGTGCAGATCCAGTTCGGCCTCCACGACCCGGGCCAGCCGGCGCACCCCCTCGCGGATCTGGTGCGGCTCGGGATAGCAGTAGGACAGCCGCATGTACTCCCGGCCGCCGCCGTCGGCGTAGAACCCGATGCCCGGGACGTAGGCCACGTGGGCGGCCACGGCACGGGGTTGCATGAGCTTCGCGTCCAGGCCGTGCGGCAGCTTCAGCCAGACGTAGAACCCGCCGTCCGGGCGGGTCCAGGTCGTGCCGGGGGGCATCAGGGCGTCCAGCGACTCCAGCGTGGCGTCCCGGCGCTCCCGGTACAGCTCGGTGAACACCTTGATCTGCTCGCGCCACGGCTGGGTGTCCAGGTACCGGGCGACGGCGTACTGGGTCAGCGACGGCGGGCACAGCACCTGAGCCTCGGTGGCCAGCACGAGTTTCTCCCGCACCGCCAGCGGGGCCAGCACCCAGCCGACCCGCAGGCCCGGGGAGAAGGTCTTGGAGAACGAGCCCAGATAGATGACCCGGTCCTCGTTGCGGGCCCGCAGCGCCCGCATCGGCCCGTGCTCGAAGCCGAGCAGGCCGTAGGGGTTGTCCTCGACGATCAGCAGGTCGTGCCGCTCGGCGATCGCCATGACGACCTCGCGCCGCGCCTCGGAGAGGGTCACGCCGGCGGGGTTGTGGAAGTTGGGCACCGTGTAGAGGAACTTGACCCGGTCGCCGGCGGCGGAGGCGGCGGTCAGCGCCTCCTCCAGCGCCTCGGGGATCAGGCCCTCGTCGTCCATCTCGACGTGCCGGACCCGCGCCTGCGCGGCCTGGAAGACGCCCAGCGCGCCGACGTAGGACGGCGCCTCGGCCAGGATGACGTCACCGGGATCGACGAACACCCGCGTCACGAGGTCCAGGCCCTGCTGCGAGCCGACGGTCACCACGACCTCGCTGGGCGAGGCGTCGGTGATCCCCTCCAGGGCCATCACGTCGCAGATCCGTTCGCGCAGCCGCGGATCGCCCTGACCGGAGCCGTACTGCAGCGTCTGCGCGCCCATGCCGGACACCAGCTCGCCGATCATCGACCCGACGGCGTCCAGCGGCAGCGCGGTCACGGCCGGCATGCCACCGGCGAGGGAGACCACCTCGGGGCGGCTGACCACGGAGAACAGCGCCCGGATCTCCGAGCTCTTCATCCCGTGGGTGCGTGCTGCGTACCGGTCCGCCAGCGGGTCCAGCCGCGGATGACGCGGGGAGACGTGCGGGGACGCACCGGTGGAGTGCGCCCCGGCCTGTCCGGTACCGACCGCCGGGTCGGACGCAGGAGGGGTCACCTGTCGGAGTGTAAGCGGCGCCCTCCGCCGTCCCACGGCGGACGTGCCGACGTGTGACGCCCGGTCACATCGGGCCGGTGGTCAGCTCTTCGCAGGGAGCAGGAAGGTGCCCGTGGCCGGGTCGGCCTCGGCGGGCAGGAACAGCCGTTGCACGGCGGCCAGCACCGCCTGGGCGATGGTGCTGCGCAGCCGGGCGTCCAGCAGCAGCAGCCGGTCGACCGGGTGGGACAGGTAGCCGCAGTCGATCCGGACGGCGGGCATCCGGGTCATCCGCAGGATGTCCCAGGTCTTGGCGTGCGAGCCGCAGTCCAGCATGCCGGTCCGGGCGACGACCTCCCGCCGGGCCAGGTTGGCGAACTGCTCGCCGACGGTGGAGCTGGCCCCCGAGCCGGTGCCGTAGTAGTAGCTGGCCACCCCGCGGGCGTGCGCCGAGCCGTGCGCCTCCATGTGCAGGGACAGGAAGAGGTCGGCCCGGGCGTCGTTGGCGAACGCGGTGCGCTCGGCCGGGGTCGGTCCCCCGGTCCGCCCGCGGGTGAGGTAGACGGTGGCCCCGGCGGCGGCCAGCCGCCCCTCGATCCGGGAGGCCAGGTCCAGCACGAGGTCGGCCTCGGTGGTCTCGCCGGCCGTGTAGCCGGTGTCCGCTCCGCCGTGCCCGGGGTCGACCACGATCACCCGGCCGATCAGGTGCGATCCCGACTCGACCATCGACGCGCTCTGCCGCAGCAGCTGCGGCCGGCCACCGGTCACCCGGCGGCCCAGCTGCTTCAGCGCCCGGAGCGTGGCCGGGCCGCAGGTACCGTCGGCGTTGAGCCCGTAGTCGCGCTGGAACGTGCGCAGCCCGGCCTCCGTCTCCGCGCCGAGGATGCCGTCGGCCCGGCCGGCGTCGTAGCCCAGCTCGAGCAGCAGCTCCTGCAGCCGGCGGACGTCGTCCCCGCGCAACGGGCGCTCGGGGTCGTAGCGCAGCATCCGGTCACCCAGCGACCAGCGCGCCTCGTTGAGCGCCCGGTAGGTCTCCTCGCCGACGCGGCCGTCCACCGACAGCCCGCGCACCTGCTGGAAGTGCCGGACGGCGAGCTCCGTGTCGGGGTCGTAGACGGCGTCCTCGCGTGCGGCCTCCGTCGGCCCGTCGGCCGGAGCACCGGGCAGCAGATCCAGGGCGCGCAGGACGGCCTGCACCTCCGCCACGGCGGGACCGGAGCTGCCGGCACGCAGGATGTCCATACGCGGGTCGTCGCTCCTCGTCGGGAAGGCCGCCGGTGCCGACGGCCGGGACGGCGGTGTCGCGACGATTGTGTCCCGCTCGAGGGCACCGGCGCGCACCGGGGGAACGGCGGTCCCGGCCGCGGACGCCGAGCACCACGCCGGGTCACCGGCCGGGCACCGTCGGAACGCACCAGCCGGAACGGACCGGGCCCGCCGGTCCGGAAACGGACGGGCGGGCCCGTGGCCTCGTTCAGGGACCCGCCCTGAGTGTGCGAGCAGGTCAGGCCCCCTCCAGGGCACCGCCCCGAGCGTGCGAGGGGTGGGGAGGAGGTAAGGCCCCCTCCAGGGCACCGCCCCGAGCGTGCGAGGGGTGGGGAGGAGGGGGTCCTTTATCAGATGTAGTCGGACAGGTCCGAGAGGATGGCGCCCTTGGGCTTGGCCCCGATGATGCTCTTGACCGGCTTGCCGCCGGAGAAGACCGTCATCGTGGGGATCGACATGACCTGGTAGTCACGGGCGATCTGCGGGTTCTCGTCGATGTTGAGCTTGGCGATGGTGAGCTTGTCGCCGTGCTCGGCGGCGATCTCCTCCAGCACCGGGGCGACCATCTTGCAGGGGCCGCACCACTCAGCCCAGAAGTCGACGAGCACGGGCTTGTCGCTGGCGAGGACGTCCTGGTCGAACGTCGCGTCGGTGGTCACTCGGGAGCCCATGGGGATCCTTCCGGTCGGTGCAGCTGCTCGAACAGGTGTGTAGCAGAGGCCGGCGACAGCCGCCACA
>JAICZD010000244.1 GCA_025933855.1 Modestobacter sp.
ACCACCGAGCCCGCGCCGACCACCGAGCCCGCGACGACCACCGAGCCCGCGACGACCACCGAGCCCGCGACGACCACCGAGCCCCCGCCGCCGGCGGCGGCGGCCGCACCGGCCGACATCCCGGTCCAGATCCTGGCGATGAACGACTTCCACGGCCGGATCGCCGAGACCACCGGCGGGGACAGCGAGCTGACCGCACCCGGACCCGATGGTGTCTACGGCACCGCGGACGACCAGGCGATCGTCGTCGGCGGATCGGCGAACGTGGCCACCACGGTGCGGACGCAGCAGGAGGACTTCGCCGCGACCGCCGGCAACTCCGCCACGTCGCTGTTCGTCGGAGCCGGTGACCTGATCAGCGCCTCGCCGTTCGCCTCCAGCGTCTTCCGGGACGAGCCGTCCATCGAGATCCTGAACGCGATGGGCCTGGACGTCTCCTCGGTGGGCAACCACGAGTTCGACCGTGGCACCGAGGAGCTCCGCCGGGTGTCGGCGGCGACCGACGGGACCTACACCGACGACGTCGCCGCCTGCAGCGGCGTGACACCGGGGGTCGACGGCTGCTTCACCGACAGCACCGGCGCCCCGTTCGCCGGTGCTCGGTTCCCCTACCTGGCCGCCAACGTGCTCGACCGTGCCACCGGCGCGCCCATCCTGCCGCCGTACCAGGTGTTCGACGTGGGCGGCGGGCAGCGGATGGCGCTGATCGGCGTCGTGACCGAGACGACCCCCACCATCGTGTCGCCCGCGGGCGTCGCCGACGTCCAGTTCATCGACGAGGCCGACGCGGTGAACAACTGGGTGGGCGTGCTGCAGGGCATGGGGATCCAGGCCATCGGCGTGCTGATCCACGAGGGAGGTGAGAACACCGGACTGGACGCCCTGGACCCCAACGGCTGCGACCAGCTCACCGGCCCCATCGTCGACATCAACAACCGCATCGACGACGACGTCGACCTGATCGTCAGCGCGCACACCCACCAGATGTACGACTGCCTGCTCCCGGTACCCGGGGGGCACCCGCGCCTGGTCACCCAGGCGGGGTTCTACGGGCGACTGATCAGCGACATCCGGCTGTCGGTGGACCCGGTCACCGGTGACGTGGACCGGAGCGCCGACGGCTACGGCGCCAGGAACATCCCGGTGACCCGCACCGCGCCGGACCCCGGCATCGCCGCCATCGTCGACTACTGGACCGCCCGGGCGGCCGAGGCCGGCAGCGAGGTCGTCGGCCAGGCGACCGCGGACATCCTGCGGGCCGGGGCGCCGCCGGCCGCGGCCACCCGGGACGCCGAGTCCAGCCTCGGGAACCTGGTGGCGCAGGCCCAGCTGGAGGCGATGCAGCAGGACCAGTTCGGCAATCCGGTCCTCGCCTTCATGAACCCCGGCGGTCTGCGCACCGACATCGCCGCCGGCGAGGTCACCTACAGCGAACTGTTCGACGTCCAGCCCTTCGGCAACACCGTGAACGCCATCACGCTCACCGGTGCCGACATCAAGCAGGTGCTGGAGCAGCAGTTCCAGCTGGACCAGACCCGTGCCAGCCAGCTGGTACTCGGGACGTCGGAGGGGTTCAGCTACTCCTACGACCCGGCCCGTGCCTACGGCGACCGCGTCGACCCCTGCTCGATCATGCTGAACGGCCAGGTCGTCGACCCGGCCGGGAGCTACCGGGTCGCGGCGAACTCCTTCCTGATCGCCGGCGGCGACAGCTTCACCGCCTTCACGCAGGGCACCGACCCGGTGACCGGCCCGGTGGACGTGGACACCGCGGTCGCCTACTTCCGGGCGCACTCCCCGGTCAGTCCTCCCGCCATCGGCCACGTCACCGCCACCTCCGCCCGCCTCGGCTGCGTGACAGTCGTTCCGGACGCGGCCCCGGGCGTCCAGTCAGCCGGTACTCCTCAGGTCACCCCGCAGCAGGTCAGCTCGCGCCCCGTCGCGCCGCCACCGGTCACCGCTCCGTCGGTCACCCCGCAGACGGTGTCCTCGCAGACGGTGTCCCCGCAGCAGCCCGGCCCGGCGCCGGCCACGCCGCAGCCACCGGACGGCTCACCGCCGGCCGGTTCGCAGCCCGCCACCCCGCCGCCCGCGACCCCCCAGCCGACGGTCTCCCAGCCGGCCGGTGCGCCGCTGCTGCAGCCCGTGGCCGGCGGCACGGGCGGGAACACGGCGGCCCGGCGGACGGCGGCTGCCACGACGGCGGGCTGGTCGCTGCCCTACACCGGGGTGCCCGTGGCGCAGCTGCTGGGCCTCGGCGGCGCGCTGCTGGCAGCCGGCATCCCGCTGACGGCGGCGGGTTACCGTCGCCGTCGTGGCTCCGCCGACTGACGAAGGACCCCGCCCTCCTCATCCCGCGCAGGCTCGGGACGAGCCGCTGGGTGGGACCCCTGAGCCGGTCCCCGACTCCTGGGGGCCGGCCTCCGGCATCGGCTCCCTGCCCGGGACGGACCCGGTGGAGGCGTTGCGGCTGGTGACCGGCGAGCTGCCCGACTTCCCGCACCTGGCCGAACTGCCCGACCGGGGAGCCGGGGCCGACCTCGTCGGGCGCACCGCCGGGCTGCTCGTCGACCTGCACGTGGACCTGACCCCGGCCGGCTGGCGGCTGGTGCCCCGGCCCGGCATCGACCAGCGGCGGGCCCGGGACCTGCTCGACCGCGACCTCGACGCGCTGCTCGAGGTCGCGGAGGGGTACACCGGGCCGTTCAAGGTGCAGGCAGCCGGGCCCTGGACGCTGGCCGCCGGCCTGGAGCGGGTCCGCGGCGACCGGGCGGTCGTCGACCCGGGCGCCCGCCGGGACCTCGGCCAGTCGCTGGCCGAGGGGCTGGCCGCCCACGTCGCCGCGGTGGCCGCCCGGGTGCCCGGCGCGACGGTCGTCGTCCAGCTCGACGAGCCCTCGGTGCCCGCCGTCCTCCACGGTGGGCTGCCCACGGCCAGCGGCTTCGGTGCGCTGCCGGCGGTCGAGCCGGCCGTGGTCGAGCAGGAGCTCAGCGCGCTGGTCGACCAGCTGCCGGGCGCCGTGGTGCTGCACTGCTGCGCGGCCCGGGCGCCGCTGTCGCTGTTCCGCGCGGCCGGGGCCGCCGGGCTGTCCTTCGACCTGGCACTGGTGCAGGACCTCGACGCCGTCGGCAGCGCGGTCGAGGCGGGCACCCAGCTGCTCGTCGGCGTGGTGCCCGGCACCGATGCTCCGCTCCCCGCTCCCAAGGCGACCGCGAGCCGGCTGCAGGCGTGGTGGCGCGAGCTCGGCTTCCCCCTCGAGCAGCTGCACACCGCCGTCACCCTCACGCCGTCCTGCGGGCTGGCCGGGGCCGGCCCGGGATACGCCCGGACGGCGATGGCGCACGTCCGCGAGGCGGCGAAGTACCTGCTGCCGGAGTGAGGGCGGCCCGCCCGCTGGGGTGACCGCGGAACGCATCCCGGTTTCCCGTCGGACCCGCCGGTTACGGTTCGCGGCGTGAGCAGCGAGGCAGAGGTGGAGCAGCGGGCCGCGACCGGTTCCGACCAGCCGGCGGTGGCGGCCGCCGCCGACCGGGAGGACCTCACCGAGGTCCCCGACGAGGCGCGCACCCGCCATCGCGCCCTGTCCGAGGAACTGGACCGGTACGCCTTCGCCTACTACGTGCAGGACGCACCGCTGGTCAGCGACGGCCAGTACGACGAGCTGATGGGTGCGCTCAAGGCGATCGAGGCGGCCCACCCGGCCCTGGTCACCCCCGAGTCGCCCAGCCAGAAGGTCAACGGCGGCTTCGGCGCCACCTTCGCCCCGGTCACCCACCTGGAGCGCATGCAGAGCCTGGACAACGCCTTCACCTCCGACGAGCTGTCCGCCTGGGCCGCCCGCGCCGACCGGGACGGCGCGGCCGGCGCCGGCTACCTCTGCGAGCTCAAGGTCGACGGGCTGGCCATCGACCTGGTCTACGAACGCGGCCGCCTGGTCCGCGCCGCCACCCGCGGCGACGGGACGACGGGGGAGGACGTCACCGCCAACGTCCGCACCATGGCCGGCGTGCCGCAGCAGCTCACCGGGGACGGCGACGTCCCCGAGCTGCTCGAGGTCCGCGGCGAGGTGTACTTCCCGGTGGCCGCCTTCGCCGAGGTCAACGCCGGGCTGGTGGGGGCGGGCAGGGCACCGTTCGCCAATCCGCGCAACGCCGCCGCGGGGTCGCTGCGGCAGAAGGACCCGAAGGTCACCGCGTCCCGCCCGCTCCGCCTGGTGGTGCACGGGCTGGGCGCGCGGAAGGGTTTCGACCCGGACCGGCAGTCCTCGGCCTACGAACGGCTCCGCGCCCTCGGGCTGCCGGTGAGTTCCCGGTACGAGGTGGTCGCCGACCTCGAGGGCGTGTGGGCCTACATCGAGCGTTACCGCGAGCAGCGCCACAGCGTCGAGCACGAGATCGACGGGGTCGTCGTCAAGATCGACCAGGTGGCCCTGCAGCGCCGGCTCGGCTCCACCAGCCGCGCCCCCCGGTGGGCCATCG
>JAICZD010000065.1 GCA_025933855.1 Modestobacter sp.
AGCTCACCGCCGCGATGATCGCTGCGGTAAGCGCCGCTAGCTGGCGTCCCACTGGGACAACATCCATGTTGAGTCAGGCTCTGACCATGTGAGGATGGCACCGCAGCTGAGACTGGCGGCCGGTGCGCTCAGGCTCGGGATCGCTACTCCATGACCATCCTGGACGGTCAGTGGACCTTGTTCCATCGAAAACGCCGTTTCAGCGATGGCGCCATCAAGATGGGGAGTCGATACGTCGTTGACTGCAACGGCTCCTCCTGTATACGAGTAGCCAGCGGCAGCATCCTCCTTGATGTTTTGAATCAGCCGATCGCATGTATCGCATCCCTGACTGAAGCTATCCATATAGCTGGGGTCAAGGGTCTGCTCTGCTTCGTTGTAGAGCTCGATGTAGTAGCGCAGGAACCTTTCCGCCCCGGCTGGTGTCCGCGCTCGGGCTTCAGCAGGCATGGGCATGTCGGGTGGGCCGAGGGGCGGCAGGGTCGGGGTCGCCTCGGCCGCCGTCGCGGATGGCGTCGGGAGGGTGTCGTTCGCGGGCTCCTTGGCCGAGCAACCCGTGAGCGCAGCCACCGCCACGAGCACTCCGGCAGTCACCTGCGCGAGCCGCATCCGTCGTCCTCCCGTTACCCCGGCTGATCCGTGGACGAGCAGGTTACGCAGGGCAGCGCTCCTTGCCCGGCCACGAACGGCTCGCCCTGTGGATGAGCTCAACGCTTCGCGTAGACGGTGAGCCCGTCGGGCCGCTTGCGGAACAGGAACTCCGTCGCCGTCTCCCCGGTCTCCCCGTCGTAGGCCACCTGCTGCGGCCCCGACAGCATCCGCACCCGCAGTTCCCGCACCCGGAACTCCCGGTAGCTGCGGCTGTGCTCGCTCACCCCCAGCAGCGTCGCCAGCACGGCCCTGGTCCGGCCGAACCGCAGGTCGGCCCGCAGGTACTGCACGTCCAGCAGCCCGTCCTCCAGCCGCGGCCGCCACGCCGGTGACAGCCCGCGCGGCTCGTAGCAGCCGTTGCCCACGAACACGATCCAGGCCCGCACCCGCCGGCCGTTCAGCTCCACCTCCACCGGCGTCCCCCGCCGCAGCACCTGGGCCGCCGCCACGGTGAGCGCCATCCATTTCCCCATCCGGCCGGACAGCTGGTCGCGCCGCCGCACCATCTCCGGGTAGCTGCCGATCGAGGCCGTGTTCAGGAACGGCGTCCCGTTCACCTCGGCGACGTCCACGTGGACCGCGGCGCCCTCCACGACCGCCGCGACGGCCTCCGGCGGCGTCGTCACCCCGACGTCCCGGGCGAAGTGGTTCAGCGTGCCCGCGGGGATGACCGCCAGCGGCAATCCGTGCTCCAGGGCGACGGCGGCCGCCGCGGCCACGCTGCCGTCCCCGCCGGCCACGCCCAGCGCCTTGGCCCGCCCGGCCCGCGCCGCGTCGCCGAGCACGTCCTCGACCCCGGCGTCCTCGGTCATCTCCACCACCTCGGCCCCCGGCAGCAGCTCGGCGATGTCCGCGGCCGGGTCGTAGTCCGCCCGGCCCGATCGCGGGTTCACCGCGATGACCAGCCCCTCGCCGTCCGGCAGGGCCGGCGCATCGGACGCCGTCCGGACGCGGGCCGGCGTCGTCGGCCGCACCCGCCACCAGTGCTGGGTGCCCAGCGCGATCGCACTCCCGACCGCCATCCCGGCGACGACGTCGCCGGGGTAGTGGACGCCCACGTGCACGCGCGAATAGCCGACGCCCAGCGCGAGCGGGGCCACCAGTGCGCCGGCGACCGGGCTCTCCAGCGCCAGCCCGGTGGCGAACGCCGCCGCAGACGCCGAGTGCCCGCTCGGGAACGACAGCGTCTGCGGCGACCGGCGCAGGGCGCGTCCGGAGTGGACCTGCGCCAGGTCCGGCCGCACCCGGCGGAACGCCCGCTTCAGGACGACGTTCACCAGCGCACTCGACAGCGCCATCGACCCGAGGCCGCGGTTCGCCCCCCGGCGCGAGGCCCCCGGCTTGAGCCCGATCAGCACGCCGATCAGCACCCAGAGCCTTCCGTGGTTCGCGAAGGTCGACAGCCGGCGGAGCCACCTGTCCGCCCGGGTCGTGGGCAATCGGCCGACGTGTGCGAGCAGCCGGGCATCCCAGTGCAGCGGTGAGGGCACCCGCCGGACGCTAGTGGAGGGGATCCGCGGGCGTGACCTCCATGAATCTCCTCCACCCGGAAGGGTCAGACGCGCTGCCGGGCCCGGTAGGCGGCCACCGTCGACCGGCTGGCGCAGGTGTTGGAGCAGTACCGCCGGCTGGCGTTGCGCGAGGTGTCGACGAACACGTGGCCGCACCCCTCCGCCGAGCAGACCCCCAGCCGCTGCCAGCCGTGCTGCACCACCACCTGGGACAGCCCCATCGCCACCGTCGTGATCAGCTGCTCCAGGACGCCGGCGTCCGGTCGGGCGTAGTGCAGGTGCAGCTCGCCGTCGTGGTCGGTCGCGTAGGGCCGCGGCGTGGCCAGGGCCAGGAGGTCGTTGAGCCGGTCGCGCACCTCCGGCTCCGAGGAGGCGAATGCCACGGCGCGGACCAGCGCGGCGATCTCGGCGACCTGCGCCGCTTCCTCGTCTGTGAGTTCCAGCACGGTGCCGTCGGTGAACCAGTCGTCGTGCGCGTCGAGGAAAGCCGGGACCCAGGCTGCGTCCACGTCGCCGGCGTTGGCCAGGTCGATGGCCAGCTCGACGGCGTTGGACCCGTAGGTGTCGTAGTCCACTTGACTGCCTACTCTCGTGTAGTCTCCGGAATACGTAGGGGGTCAACTGCGGTTGGCCACCTACGATTCCCCTTCTCGCTCGTTCCGAATTGAGTTCCCCATGCGCTCGTACCTCACCGTGTGGCGGCTGCCGGCCGCTCCGGTGCTGCTCCTGTCCGGGTTCGCCGGCCGCCTGCCGTCGGCCATGGTCCCGCTCGCACTGCTGCTCATGGTGCAGCAGCAGACCGGTTCCTACGCGGTGGCCGGTGGCGTCTCGGCGACCTTCGGCATTGCCACGGCGCTGATGGCCCCGGTCCTCGGCCGGGTGGCCGATCGGCGAGGTCCGCGCACCATCCTGCTCGCCCAGGCCGCTGCCTATCCGGTGCTGCTGGCCGTCCTGGTGGCCGTCGTGCTCGCCGGCGCGCCCGCGCCGGCCATGCTGTCCGCGGCCGCCGCGGCGGGGGTCAGCACACCGCTGGTCTCCGGCACGGTCCGCGCGCTGTGGTCCCGCGTCGACCCCAGGGTCCGTCCCACCGCCTACGCCCTGGACGCCACCACGACGGAGCTCGTGTTCGTGATCGGCCCCACCCTCGTCGCGGCCATCACGGTGATCGCTTCGCCGGCCGTCGGGGTCGTGCTGGGGGCCGCCCTGGGGGTGGCCGGTGCCCTCGGCATCGCCATGAGCGCACCGATGCGCGCCTGGGTCCCCGTCGCCGCGGAGCGACGCAGCCCGCTGGCCACCGTGGCGGCCCCCGGCATGCCGCGCGTGCTGATCAGCGGATCGGCGCTGATGCTCGGATTCGGCGCCCTGGAGGTCGCCCTTCCGGCGTTCGCGGGCGAGGCGGGCTCACCGGGCCTGTCCGGCGTCCTGCTGGCCGTCTGGTCGCTGGGGTCCGCCGCCGGCGGGCTGTGGTTCGGCGCCCGGGTGGTCAGCGCCTCGCTGCCCCGGCAGTACCGCTGGGGTCTGCTCGGCGTCACGATCGGCCTGGCGCCGCTCGCCGCCGTCTCCAGCCCGTGGGTACTGGGCGGGCTGCTGTTCCTGGGCGGAACGGCCATCGCGCCGACCCTCACCGTGCAGAGCAACCTGGTCGGGTCGATCGCGCCGGCGTCGGCCACCACCGAGGCCTTCACCTGGCTGTCGACGGTCGCCTTCGGCGCCTCCGCGGTCGGCGCCGCCGTCGGCGGTGCGCTCATCGAGACCTCGGCCGGGGTGAGCGGTGCGCTGGGCATGGCCGCGGTCGCGGCCGCCCTGGCGGTCGCCGTGACGCTGGTCCCCGGGCGCCGTCCGCTCGCGGTGGACGCGCCCCGGCGGGACAGCGTGGCGGCCTGACGCGGTCGGGGCGACGGCGGCTCCCCTCGGGCCACCCCCGATGGGAGCCGCCCACGGGCGCGGGTAACCTTTCCTCTCGGTGGTGCCGGGGCGACCCGGTCCCCGGGAGGCTTCGCCTAGTCCGGTCTATGGCGCCGCACTGCTAATGCGGTTTGGGTTAATCCCCATCCCGGGTTCAAATCCCGGAGCCTCCGCGCGACAACTGAACACGGCACCAGCACGTCCACGCGCCCGTAGCTCAACGGATAGAGCATCTGACTACGGATCAGAAGGTTAGGGGTTCGAATCCCTTCGGGCGCACGTCTGGTTGAGACAGCAGAGGCCCCTGGCAGCGGTAACGCGCCGGGGGCCTCGTGCTGTCCGCCGGGTCGCGCACACCGGATCCTTGACACGCAGGCGACGACCGTAAGAGCCTCTCCTCTCACCAGGGCTCGGTGACAGCCAGATCGGCGCAGCGCCGCACCGTTCGACAGCCTGTTGCGCATCGTGATCTGGCAACTGCTCTCCGAGTCGTCGGGCGACAAGGGTCGCCGGAGCGTCGACGACAGGAGGTGGCCATGCGCACTCCGCACGAGTCCAGCGTCGGCCAGATCGGCTTCGTCACCCGGCACGGGCTGTGGTCGGACGCCCAGCAGGCGGCCGCCGAGCAGCTCGATGCCCGGCTGAGGTCCGAGGACATCCGGCGGGTGCGCATCGCGTGGTGCGACCAGCACGGCATCGCCCGGGGCAAGACGCTGACCACGCCGGACTTCCTGCTGGCCATGCGCAACGGCCAGGACTTCCAGACCGCCACGCTGATCATGGACACGACCAACAACGTCGTCGTCCCGCTGTTCGCGAAGGAGGGCGGCTTCGGCGTCCGCGAGCTGGCCGGCTTCCCCGACGCGCTGCTCATCCCTGACCCGACCACGTTCCGCACGCTGCCGTGGACCCCGGGCACCGGATGGGTGCTCTCGGACATGTACTTCCAGAGCGGCGCGCCCGTTCCGTTCTGCAGCCGGCAACTCATGCGCCGGACGCTGGCCGACCTGGAGTCCCGCGGCTACGACTACATGGCCGGCCTGGAGGTCGAGTTCTACATCACCAAGCTCGAGGACCGGAAGCTGACGCCGGAACAGTCGGGCTGGCCGCCGGACCCGCCCACGGTGTCGACCGTGGCGCACGGCTTCCAGTACCTGACCGAGATCCGCAACGACGAGATCGACGACATCCTGGTCCTGCTGCAGGACGCGCTGACCGACCTCGACCTCCCGCTGCGGTCCATGGAGGACGAGTGGGGACCCGGCCAGTCGGAGTTCACCTTCGACCCGCAGATCGGCATGGACAGCGCCGACGCCATGCTGCTGTTCCGCACCGCGGTGAAGCAGATCTGCCGGCGCAACGGGCTGCACGCCACCTTCATGACCAAGCCGGCGCTGCCGAACTTCTTCTCCTCCGGCTGGCACCTGCACCAGTCGCTGGTGGCCCGCGACGGCGCGCGCAACGCCTTCACCAACCGCGGGGACGACGGCGCGGCGCTGTCCGACCTCGGCCGCTACTTCGTCGGCGGGCTGCTCGAGCACGCCAGCGCCGGCTCGGTGTTCGCGACCCCCACCATCAACGGCTACAAGCGCTTCGCGCCGTTCTCCTTCGCCCCTGACCGGGCCTCGTGGGCCGTGGAGAACCGGGGGGCGATGATCCGCGTGCTGGGCGGCCCGGGGGACGAGACGACGCACGTGGAGAACCGGGTCGGCGAGCCGTGCGCCAACCCCTACCTCTACATGGCGAGCCAGATCGTGGCCGGTCTGGACGGCGTCGACCGGCAACTCGACCCGGGACCGCCGGACCCGGAGCCCTACGCCGCCGACCGGCGTCCCCTTCCGGTGAGTCTCGACCGGGCCGTCGACGCCCTGGAAGCCGAGGGCGGAGTGTTCCGGACCGCGCTGGGCGACCCGTTCGTCGACTTCGTGCTCACCATCAAGCGGCACGAGATCGGCCGGTACAACGCCCACGTCAGCGACTGGGAGCAGCGCGAGTACTTCGAGGTGTACTGAGCGCTCGCCCGTCGTCGCCCACCGAGCCGGGGCTCGAGCCCCCGGACCTTATCGGGATAAAGTCCGGCGCCCTGGCCCGACGTCCTGGAGCAGAGAGGGTTCGCAGTGAGCGAGAAGGCCGAGTGGCGGGGCAAGGAGTTCGGTCCGATGGACGCCGCGGAGGTGAACCAGTTCCTCGCCGGCCCGTGGATCGCGCGGATCGCCTGCCTGAAGCCCGACGGCTGGCCCTACATCTTCCCGGCCTGGTACCACTGGGACGGCGTCGCCTTCTGGCTGGTGCCCCGGGCCCGGTCCGCCTGGGCGCACTACCTGGTCGCCGATCCGCGGGTGAGCCTGGTCGTAGACGAGCCGGACCCACCGATCCGCAAGGTCGTCTGCGAGGGGACGGCGGTCTGCGTGGAGGCGGCCGTCGGGCCCTATCTCGAGAACGGGGAGATGTCGGTCTGGAACAAGATCGGCACCTATGAGACGGGGCCGCGCTACCTCGGTGACAAGGTCGACGAGTACCGCGGCGAGGTCAACGTCGAACCGTGCTGGACCTTCAAGGTGGTGCCCAAGAAGCTCACCACCTGGCAGGGCTTCGGCTGGGCCAAGCGCTACTCGCACGCGGAGCTGCAGCCCGGCGCGGACGGCCGGCCCGTCGTCCAGCCGAAGTACTACGGCTGACCCTGCGCCGGCCCCACGCTCGCCGGACCGGGCCACAGCACGGCGCTCGGGGGCGGGGGGCGGTGACCGCGGGCACCGGCGGACGGGTGCCGGGGCCGGCGGGCGGGGGGCCGGTCCTGACGGTCTGGCCGCGTTGGTCGGTCCACCCAGCGTTGGGTGGCCAGTGGTAGCCGGCTCCCCCGCCCGGCCTCCACTGTGACCCCGGCCACACCGGCACGTCAAGAGCGCGTCGGCGTGGCCCGCGCGTCGGGCGGTCGGGCCGAGCAGGAGGATGCGGTCGGCCGCGTCAGTTCAGCGTCGCGCCCAGCGCGGCGACGCACCCGCCCGCGGTCTCGCGGGGAAGCCGGCCACCGCAGGTGGAGCCGTAGTGGTCGTAGACGTCGTCCACGCCGCTCTTCCAGTAGAGGTCGTCGCAGGCCGCCATCGACCCCGCGCCGCAGGTGCGGGCGTCCGGGGCGAACTCCGCCGACCAGCCCGGTGTGCCCGATGCCGGCGGCGGCACCGGCGCCCCGGGGCCGCCGGTCGTGGATCCGTCGACGTCCGTGGTCGTGGGACCGTCGGCTGGGCCGGGCACCGGGATTCCCGGTGCCGCCTCCGCGCCCGGGCCGGCGGTGAGGGCCGCCGAGGTGGCCAGGGCGAGGACGGCGATCGGCGCGAGCAGCGCGACGACCACCCGGCCCGCCGCCGGCCGCCGTGGCCCCGAGCCCTCGTCGAACAGGTCCGCCGATCCGCGGGGGAGTGCGTGCTCAGCGGACGCGGCGCTGATCCAGGCGGCTACCGACCGGTCGTGCGCCAGCCGGACCTGCATCCCGGTCAGCGCCACCGCGGCCAGCAGACCGAGCGCGACGGCGACGGCATCCGGCCCGCCGGCGGGCGGTTCGGCCAGGAACGCGGCTGCGGAGACGGCGACGACGCCGGCCGTGATCCAACTGGCGGCCACCAGCACCGTGCGACCGGTGCCGCGCAGTACGAACACCGCGCCGAGCACCTCGAGAGCCGCCAGTCCGCAGGTGAGGGCACTGCCGGCGGTCGGGCTCCACCGGTCGCCGGTACCGGCCCCGCCACCTGCCCCGCCACCTGCCAAGGCCTGGACCAACACGACGACCACCGCAGCCAGCAGCAGTGTCGCGGACAGTGCGGCCAGCACGGCCGCCGCCCGGGCCCGGCCGGGCCGTCGCGCCTTCACCGCGTTCGCGGCGCCGACCGCGCCGGACGGCAGTCCTGGCGGCCAGGCCGCCGAGGACGACCGGTCATGGCCCCAGGAACGGTCCACGACAGCAGCCACCAGCCCTCCGAGCGGACGGCGGCACCCACCGTTCTGCGGTCAGCATGGCAGCGGGCAGACGCGCGTCAATCCCCCCGCGCCCGTGTCCCCCCGGATCGGGGCACGAGTGCAGCCTGAGGTGGGAGGGGCAGGCCCGGGGTCAGGTCCCGCCGCACTCGATGTTGGTCAGCCCACCGCCGGCGCCCTTCGCCTGGTTGTCGCAGCCGACCGTGGTGCTGTCCCGGATGGCTCGCGGGCCGGCCACGTTGATCCCGAAGCCCCGACCGTCGACGACCGCGCTGTTGCCGGTGAAGACGTTGTCGCGACCCCAGCCGTCGATGACCTCGTGCACCTGGTAGCCGTCGGCCGTGGTCCCCGTCCCGGTGTTGCCGGTGATCGTCCAGCCGTTGCCCTTGACGTCGACCCAGGAGTCGGACTCGACCATCTTCGCGCCGTCGAACGTGTTGTTCCGCAGGACGCCGCCGGTGGTGCCCTCCTTGACGTCCACCGGCTCGGCCGTCGTCCCGGCGACGTTGTTGCCCTCGATGACGTTGCGGTCGCTGCGGTCGGGCTGGCAGTTGCTGATCTGGCACCAGTTGCTCTCGGCGCTGCCGATGTAGATGCCCTCACCGAACTTGGCCCGGCGCAGCCCGGTGTCCCGGACGCTGTTGCCGCTCACCACGTTGTCGGTGCTGTTGGTACGCAAGTGGATCGCCTCGTCACCGACGCTGGTCACCATCAGATCCTGGAGCCGGTTCCCGACGCCCGCGTCGACCATCACGCCCTTCTGCCCACCGGTGACGGTCAGGCCGGTGACCTGCCAGTAGGCGGCCTGGCTGAGGTGCAGTGTGTAGTCGCCGTCGGTCGCGCCGCCGTCCAGGATGGCGCCCCGGCTGCCGCACAGCACGATCGGTGCCTCGGCGGTCGCCCGGGCGGTGGCCACGAAGTGGCCCTCGTAGCGGCCGTCGGCCAGCCGGATGACCTGACCGGGGGCGGCCCGGTCGAGTGCCTGCTGCAGTTCCGCGGAGGTCGTGACGTCGACGAGCGTGCCGCCGTCGCAGGACGCCGGCGGGGGGACCGGTGCCGGCAGCGGCGCGGACGAGGACGACGGCGCCCCCGAAGCCGGGGAGGAGGCCACCTCGTCGTCCCCGGACCCCGCGGAACAGGCGCTCAGCGCCAGCAGACCCAGGGCGGCGAGCAGAATGGCAGGTCGTCGCATCCTTCCACCGTAGGCGCTCCCACGGCGGGGCCCGCGGCTCAGCGGTGGCTCCCGACGAGCTGGCGGCCCACGTGCACCCGCTGCGGCTGCCGTTCCCGGCGCAGTTCGTCCGGGTACGGCTTCGTTCCGGGCGCCACCTGCCGGCGTCGCGAGTGCAGCGTGAGGAACAGCGGCACTCCGAGCAGGACGACCCAGAGCAGCATCATCGGGTGGTTCGGGATGAACGTCGACCAGTACACGAGGTTGTCCCGGTCCTGGACCCAGCCCTCGACGTCGTTGCCGGTCTGCGCCACCGTCACGCCCGGGCTCACCCGGTAGACGTCGAGCCCGCTGGGCCCTCTGCCGGCGATGACGTTGTCTGCCAGCGACGACCCGGCGGCGGCGCCCACGACGGAGATGGCGTGGGCGCTCGCCTCGCGGACGTTGTTGCCGGTCACCGCCACCGAGGCGTCGCGCACCCGGATCGCGGTGTCGCTGCCCGACAGCTTGTTGCCAGTCACCGCGGCCGCGCCGCCGCTCACCGAGATGCCGAAGCGACGGTTCCCGGCGACCGTGGTGGTGTCGATGGTGGTCGGGGCGGCGGTGCCGGCGAGCACGATGCCGTCGGTGTTCTCCGCGACCTGGGTGTGCGACACGGTCACGTAGTTGCCGTCCACCACACGCAGCCCGGCCCGGCCGTTGCCGCGGAGCACCCCGCGGTCGACCTTGACCTTGCCGTACTGGCGCAGCGACGCGCCACCTGCCGACTGGCCGTCCGACAGCGGTGTCCCGCTGAAGGAGATGCCGTACGCGGCGTTGTGCTCTGCCGTCACCTCGCTGTAACCCACCGACTCCGAACCCTGGTCGGCGGAGAAGCCGTGCCGGCCGTTGTCGCGAGCCGTCGACCGCTGGACGGTCGTCGACGCGGTGCTGCGGTGCAGCGAGAGACCATCGACGACGTTGCCGGAGAAGTCCGAGTCGGTGACCGTCAGGCCCTTCCCCTGCGAGGCGAAAGCCCCGTAGTGGTTGGCGCGAAAGGTGGACCCGGTGATCGACCCGGTGGCGGCGGTGCTCGAGTTGCCCGTCCACGCCACACCGCTGGTGCGCCCGGCCCAGAAGCCGAGGTTGCTGGCGGCGACCGAGCGCAGCTGCATCCCACCGCTGACGTCCCGGACGTACGCCCGCCCGTCGACCGTGCTGTCGTCGGGCCGGCCCGTCGAGGGGTCCCAGCTGGTGACGGTGAGGGGCTGACCGTCCGCTCCGGCCAGCGTGAGGTCGGCCTTCCACGCCACCAGGGACACGAAGCCGGCGTTCTGGCTGCGCAGTCGCAGCGTCCTCCCCGGCGCGTCGATGGTCAGCCGTGCGCCGGGTGCGACGAAGACGTGCTCGGTGAGCAGGACGGCGCCGTCGTCCCCGACCTCGGCGGCCCCGCGCGCCACCAGGTCCGCCAGGCGGTAGGAGAGTCCGCCGGGCGTCAGCACGAGAGTCCGCACGCCGTCGAGGTCCTGCACGTACGGTCCGGAGCCGGGCCGGATGGAGGCCACGAGGGTCAGCAGGCGCTGATCCTCCTCGGCGAGGAGGGTGCTCTGCCGCTCGGCGCTGACCCCGGTGGGCTCCGAGAGGGTGGCGGCCGGCTGCACCCGCAGCTGCTCGGTGTCGGAGCCCGGCCGGTCGGTCGACAGCGAGCCGGTGAACGCCAGGGTGCCCAGACCGATCGCGGCCACGGCGGTGGCGGCCAGCAGCCGCGGCACGGTGAGCAGGCGCCGGTTCATGCGGACACCGCCACGGCCGGGGCCGCCGAGGGGACGGCGTGCAGGCTGGCCTCGTCCTGGCCCTCGCCGCCGGTGAGGTCGGTGCGGCGGGTCAGCCAGCCCTGCTTGTTCATCGTCAGCAGGGCGTAGGTCTTGATCGGGAGGGCCACCAGCGCGATGACCACCGCGACCAGCGGCAGGATCAGGATGTCGGCCGGACGGCGGCGCAGGTGGCTGTAGCTGCGGATGGCGCGGCCCAGCAGCACCCAGGTCAGCGAGAGGGCCAGGGCCTGCCAGCCCCGGTCGCTGAAGCCGGAGGAGACGACGTACCAGACGGCGGCGAACATGGTCACCGGAGTGAAGATGATCTGCAGCACGGTGAGCTGGCTGACCAGCGGCACCTGCCACAGCCAGCCCTTCCAGGCGGCGGTCAGGTAGCAGCGGTAGGAGTTCCGGCTCCAGCGGATCCGCTGCTTGCAGAACGCGCGGAAGGTGCTGGGGAACATCGACAGCGCCCGGGCGCTGTCCTGGTGCACCGTCTTGTAGCCGCTGGCCAGGATCAGCCAGGTGAGCCGGCCGTCGTCACCGGCGATGCAGCGACGTCCCAGGAAGAACTCGTGCTCGAGGTTCTCGAGCACCGGCAGCACCGCGTCGCGGCGGTAGGCCGCCGTCCGGCCGGAGAGGCAGACCACGGCGCCGGCCCGGGCCGTGGCCGGCACGTAGTCGAGGTAGCGCAGGTCGATGATCCAGTCGGCCACCCGGCGCCAGATGCTGGAGTCGGGCAGGTGGACGTTCTGCCGCGTGCCCACCGCGCCGACGGCCGGGTCGACGAAGGGCATCTGCACCGCGTCCAACAGCCCCGGCTGCCAGCTGGTGTCGGAGTCGCACAGCACGAGCACCTCACCGATCGCCGCCCGGATGCCGACGCCCAGCGCGGACCGCTTGCCCTCGTGGGCGAAGGACATGACCACCAGGCGCCGGTCGTGACGGGCGGTCAGCCGGGCGAAGGCCTCGGTGTCCTCGACGTCGAGCACGACGATGACCTCGGTCGGGTCCTGGGCGAGCCAGGTGTCCAGGCAGCGCTCCAGGACGTCGGGGTCCTCCCGGAAGGAGGGGACGACGACCGAGGTCGTGGTCCGGAAGTCGTTCACGAGCGGCCGGTACCGGGCGGACAGCACCCTGCGGATCAGCCATATCGACCAGGACAAAGCGCCGACGACACCGATCGGCAGCAGCAGGTGCCAGTCGCGGGCTATCACGGACAGCAGGTCGGAGACCATGCGGAAAGCTCCCCATCAAGTAGTACAGGTGTGGACGTCCAGGGCAGCGCGACCCGGCGTCCGGCCGCGACGGTGCGGAAGGACGGGGGGCACGCGGATGCCGGGCGACGCCCACGGCTATGGGGACGTGCGACGGGCGGGTGGTTGAGGGTCCCGACGGTGGGACTTCGTGCGCCGCGACTGTGCGGCTGGGTGCCGCCGGTCGGCGGGCACCACGGGATCTCCCGTTCACACGAAACGGTTAACAGGATGGTGGCCCTGGTGACCGTCCGTCAAACCTCGAGAGGTGAACGACGGGTCACATCGCCCAACGAGGGGGAAACGGTCACTCACTGTCACGTGCGACGATGGTGTTCATCAACTGGACCGCGTAGGCCCAAGGTCCTACGGTCCTCACCGGCACCGCACTGGCGGGGTGTCCCGGCGCCGCTGCGCCACTCTTCCGAACACCCTCTATCTCCCCGATGCGGAGCACTGCATGAAGATCTCGGTCATTGGTTGTGGCTACCTGGGCGCGGTGCACGCGGCCTCGATGGCCGAGCTCGGCCACGACGTCGTCGGCATCGACGTCGACGAGGCGAAGGCGGCCTCGTTGTCGCGCGGTGACGCCCCCTTCTACGAGCCCGGGTTCGAGGAGCTGCTGGGCCGCACGCTGGCCTCCGGGCGGCTGCGGTTCAGCGCGGACATGGCCGACGCGGCCGGCGCCCGGGTGCACTTCCTGTGCGTGGGGACGCCGCAGAAGCGGGGGGAGTACGCGGCGGACCTGCGGTACGTGCAGGCGGCGGCGGAGTCGCTGCTGGACGTGCTCGAGCCCGGGGACCTGGTGGCCGGGAAGTCGACCGTTCCGGTGGGGACGGCGGCCGGGTTGGCGGAGCTGGTGTCCAGCAAGGTCCCGGGGGCGATGCTGGCGTGGAACCCGGAGTTCCTGCGCGAGGGGTTCGCCGTGCAGGACACCCTGCATCCGGACCGGCTGGTCTACGGGCTGCCGGCCGGGCCGGAGGGGGACACGGCGCGGGCGATGCTGGACGAGGTGTACGCCGCCATCGTGGCCGCCGGCACGCCGCAGGTGGTGACCGACTACGCGACGGCGGAGATGGTCAAGACCGCGGCGAACTCGTTCCTGGCCACCAAGATCTCCTTCATCAAC
>JAICZD010000058.1 GCA_025933855.1 Modestobacter sp.
GACCGGTGCCGGCGAAGTCACCGCCGCCGACATCGCACCCCCGGCCGGTGTCGAGGTGCACAACCCCGAGCTGCACATCGCCCACCTCAACGGCAAGGGCCGGCTCGAGATCGAGCTCGTCGTCGAGCGGGGTCGCGGCTACGTGCCGGCGCCGCAGAACAAGCAGCCCGGCCAGGAGATCGGCCGCATTCCCGTCGACTCCATCTACTCGCCGGTTCTCAAGGTCACCTACGCCGTCGAGGCCACCCGCGTCGAGCAGCGCACCGACTTCGACCGCCTGGTGGTCGACGTCGAGACCAAGCCGTCGATCGCTCCTCGGGACGCGATCGCCAGCGCCGGCTCCACGCTGGTGGAGCTCTTCGGTCTGCTGCGCGAGCTGAACGTGGACGCCGAGGGCATCGAGGTCGGGCCCAGCCCGGCCGAGGCCGCCGACATCGCGAACTTCTCGATGCCGATCGAGGACATGGACCTCACCGTCCGGTCCTACAACTGCCTCAAGCGCGAGGGCGTGCACACCGTCGGTGAGCTGGTCACCCGCTCCGAGGCCGACCTGCTCGACATCCGCAACTTCGGTGCCAAGTCCATCGACGAGGTCAAGCTGAAGCTCGCGGCGATGGGCCTCGCGCTCAAGGACAGCCCGCCCGGGTTCGTCCCCACCTCGGTGGAGAGCTACGACGAGGGCTACGAGACCGACGCCTACCAGGGCACCGGCGAGTACGCCGACGGGCAGGAGTACAACGAGGGCGACTTCCAGGAGACCGAGCAGCTCTGAAGAAGGACCCTGCTGCCCCCCGCTCGCACGCTCGCGATGGGGGGCAGCAGGGTCGAACCCGCATGGCCAGCGAGACCCGAGAAGACGCAGCCGGCGGCGCGCGCCCGGCCGCCCGAGGAAGGACCGACATGCCCACCCCCACCAAGGGCCCCCGTCTCGGCGGGTCCCCCGCGCACGAGCGGCTGATGCTGGCCAACCTGGCCACGTCGCTGTTCGAGCACGGGCGGATCACCACCACCGAGGCCAAGGCCAAGCGGCTGCGTCCGCTCGCCGAGAAGCTGGTCACCATGGCCAAGCGAGGTGACCTGCACGCCCGCCGGCAGGTCATGACGACCATCCGCGACAAGAGCGTCGTCCACCACCTGTTCGCCGAGATCGGCCCGCGGTTCGGCAACCGGCCCGGGGGTTACACCCGCATCGTCAAGATCGGACCGCGCAAGGGCGACAACGCCCCCATGGCGGTCATCGAGCTCGTCGAGGGGCTCACCGTGGCACAGGAGGCCGTCGGTGAGGCCGAGCGCGCTCGGGGCACCCGGTTCAGCCGTGGTGCCGGCGGGTCCTCGGCGGCCGGCGAGGTGACCGCGGACGCGCTCGAGGGTGCCGGCGACAGCCAGGTCGTGGAGAACCCGGACGAGACCACCGGCGCCGGCGGGGACACCAGCCCCGCGGTGACCGGCGCGACCGCCGCCACGGGTGACCAGGTGGACGAGGCCCAGGCCGTCGTCACCGACGTCTACAACCCCGACGGCGAGCGTTCCGACGACGCGGACGTCACCCCGGAGCCCACCCGGGAGAACGCCGCCGTCGTCGACGACCCGCTGCTGTCCGCGGACGTGGCCGACGCCGCGGCCGCCGAGGTGGAGGCCGCGGAGCTCGGCGACGCCGCGACCGCGGGCCGGCAGTCCCCCGGCGGCGAGTCGGCTCCCGACCCGAAGTAGGCGCACCGCTGGACCACCCGCACGCTGACGAGCCCGTTCCCCTGCGTGGGAGCGGGCTCGTCCGCGTCCGGTTCGACATCTCCTACGACGGAACCGCGCTGCACGGCTGGGCGCGCCAGCCCGGGCTGCGGACCGTCCAGGGCGAGCTGGAGCTGGCCCTCACCACGGTGCTGCGCTGCGACGTCGACCTGACGGTCGCCGGGCGCACGGACGCCGGCGTCCACGCCACCGGGCAGGTGGCCTCCGCGGACCTGCCCGCGGCGGTGTTCGCCCAGCAGGAGGGCCGGCTGCTCCGCCGGCTGCGCGGCGTCCTGCCGCCGGATGTCGCGGTGACCGGCGCGCGCGTCGTCCCCGCCGCCTTCGACGCGCGGTTCTCCGCGCTCGGCCGGCACTACGTCTACCGGCTGACCGACGCCGACTCGGGGCCGCCACCGCTGCGCCGGGCCGACACCGTCGGCTGGCCCCGGCAGGTCGACGCCGGGGCGATGCAGCTGGCGGCCGGCCTGCTGCTGGGCGAGCAGGACTTCGCGGCCTACTGCCGGCGCCGCGAGGGAGCCACCACCATCCGGACCCTGCTCGCCCTGGACGTCGCCCGAGCCGGCGACCTGGTCACCGTCGCCGCGTCGGCCGACGCCTTCTGCCACTCCATGGTGCGCAGCCTGGTCGGGGCGCTGCTCGCGGTGGGGGAGGGCCGCCGCCCGCCCGGATGGCCGGCCGGCCTGCTCAGCCGGACGACGCGCGCGGACGACGTCCCGGTCGCCGCCGCGGGTGGGCTGACCCTCGTCCGGGTGGACTACCCGGCCGACCACGCCCTGGCGGCACGGGCGCGGGTGACCCGCGCCCGCAGGGAGCCGCGCTGAGCCTTCCCCGGAACCGTCACCCTCGGGCGGCCGTGGCGATGCGGCCGGGTCGTCGGGCGGCAGCCGCCCGGGAAGTCAGCCGGCGGAACCGGCTGCCCGGGCGCGGGCCAGGTCGGCGGGGGTGTCGCAGTCCGTCCACGGCGCCGGCCGGTCCGGCGGCGCAGCCGGTCGCCAGCGGTGCACGTCCAGCGGTGCGAGGAGCGCCCGCAGCGAGGTGGGGCCGGTGGCCCGCGCCACCGCCGCCCGCAACGCCGCCGTCCGCCAGACACCGAGCAGGTACTGGTCGCGCCCGGCGGCGTCGACGACGAGCACCCCGTCGCCGGCCAGCCGCTGCCGCAACCCGGTGACCACCTCGGCGGTCAGGAACGGCAGGTCCCCGGCGAGCACCGCCACGACGTCCTGCGCGACCGCGGCCAGGCCGGCCCGCAGCGCCGGCACCGGGCCGCCGCCCGGCGGCTGCTCCCGCACCCGGACGACGCCGGCCGGCACCGGCTGCGGCGGCCCCACGACCACCCGCGGCTCGGCGTCGGGCACCGCGGCCAGCACCGTGGCCAGCATGGTGCGCCCGCCGACCTCCAGCTGCGGCTTCGCCTGGCCGCCCAGCCGCACGGCGCGGCCCCCGGCCAGCACCAGCGCGGCGTACGGGTCGCGAACGTCCATGCCAGCACGGTAGGTGGCTACCGCGCAGTACCGTCGCCCCCGTGGGACGAGTGACCAGCCGAACGCCCGTGCTGCGCATCCGGGGTGCCGCGCACACCACCCGACCGGACACCGTGGCCGCGGAGGAGCCGCTGGAGATCCGGCTCCGCGGCGCGGCGCTGGCGGTGACCATGCGGACGCCGGGAGACGACTTCGACCTGGTGCACGGTTTCCTGGCCACCGAAGGGGTCATCCGCTCGGCGGAGGACATCGCCGGGCTGCGCTACTGCAACTCCGTCGACGACTCCGGCCGCAACACCTACAACGTCGTGGACGTCGACCTGGCGCCGGGCGTCCAGGCGCCGGACACGTCGCTGGACCGCAACTTCGTCACCTCCAGCTCGTGCGGGGTCTGCGGCAAGGCCAGCATCGACGCGATCCGCAGCCGGACCCCCTTCGACGTCAATGGCGACCGGACCCGGCTGACCCTGGCGACCCTGTTCGGCCTTCCGGAGCGGCTCCGCGCCGCCCAGCAGGTCTTCGAGCGCACCGGCGGCCTGCACGCGGCCGGGCTGTTCACCAGCGACGGCGAGCTGGTGGCGCTGCGGGAGGACGTCGGCCGGCACAACGCGGTCGACAAGGTGATCGGGGACGCCGTCCGCGGAGGACGGGTGCCCCTGGCCGGTCACGTGCTGATGGTGAGCGGCCGCTCGTCGTTCGAGCTGACCCAGAAGGCAGCGATGGCCGGCGTGCCGGTGCTGGCGGCGGTGTCGGCCCCCAGCTCGCTGGCCGTGGAACTCGCCCAGGAGGTCGGGATCACCCTGATCGGCTTCCTCCGCGGCGACGGCTGCAACGTCTACAGCCGCCCCGACCGGCTGCTGCTGGACTGAGAGCGGAGCGGATTCGTCGAGCTCAGCTCGACGAATACCCTCCACTCAGGTGGTCGCCGCCCCTCAGCTGGCTCACCACGTGCGGGAGCAGCGGCCCGAGCACGGCCAGGCCGTCCCGCACTCCGCCGGTGGAGCCAGGCAGGTTCACGATCAGCGTCCGGCCGGCCGTCCCGGCCAGGCCGCGGGACAGCACCGAGGTGGGCACGTGGTCAGCGCCGTACCGGCGCACCGCCTCGGCGATGCCCGGCGCCTCCCGTTCCAGGACGGCCCGGGTCGCCTCGGGCGTGACGTCGGTGGGGGTCAGGCCGGTGCCGCCGGTGGTGAGCACGAGGTCGGCTCCGCCGGCGACCGCCGCCCGCAGCGCGCCGGCCAGCGCCTCGACGTCGTCCGGCAGCACCTGCGGGTCCTGCACCTGGAACCCGAGCTCGCGCAGCCCGTCGGCGAGCAGCTGTCCGCTGGTGTCGGGGTAGACCCCGGCGGCGGCCCGGTTGGAGGCGGTGACGACGACCGCGCTGGCCCCGGCCGGAAGCCCGCTCATCGGGTCCACTCACCGCTCTTGCCGCCGGACTTGGCCAGCAGCCGGACGTCGGTGATGGTGGCCCGGGGATCGACCGCCTTCACCATGTCGATCACCGTGAGCCCGGCCACCGCGACCGAGGTCAGCGCCTCCATCTCCACCCCGGTGCGGTCGGCGGTGCGGGCGGTCGCGGTGAGCTCCACGGCCTCGTCGGTCACCTCGATGTCCACCGTGACCCCGTGCAGCGCGATCGGGTGGCACAGCGGGATGAGGTCCGGCGTCCGCTTCGCCCCGGCGATGCCGGCGATCCGGGCCACGGCCACCGCATCGCCCTTGGGCACGCCGCGGCCGCGGAGCAGGGCCACCACCTCCGGGCTCACCAGCACCCGCCCGGCCGCGGTCGCCACCCGGGCGGTGACCGGTTTGCCGGTGACGTCCACCATCCGGGCGGCGCCGGTCTCGTCGACGTGGGTCAGCCGTGCTCCGGTCATTGCAGCGCTCCTTCGATCAGGACGACGGCGACCTCGGCGCCGGCGGGCAGTGCCGTCACGTCCTCGGGGACGACGACCAGGCAGTTGGCGCGGGCCAGGTGCGCGACCAGGTGCGAGCCCGGCCCGCCGACCTGCGCGACCACCCCGCCGTCGAAGCGGCCGCGGAGGAACTGGCGGCGCCCGGCGGGGGACCGCAGCGCCTCGCTCAGCCGCGCCGACGTGCGCAGCCGGTCCGGCGAGTGGTGGCCCAGCGCCCGCCGCAGCGCCGGGCGGACGAACACCTCGAACGACACGAAGGAGCTGACCGGGTTGCCGGGCAGGGTCACCACCGGAACGCCGTCGACGGTGCCGGCGCCCTGCGGGCCGCCGGGCTGCATGGCGACCTTGCCGAACTCGACCGTGCCCAGCGTGCCGAAGGCGTCCTTGACCACCTCGTAGGCGCCGGCGCTCACGCCGCCGCTGGTGATCAGCAGGTCGGCCCGGTCACCGCCCCGCCCGCCCAGCTCGGCGCGCACGGTGGTCAGGAACTGGTCGACGTCGTCGGGCACGAAGTGCAGGGTGCGGGCCTCGCCGCCGGCGTCGGTGACCGCGGCCGCCAGCAGCACCGAGTTCGACTCGTAGATCTGACCGGGGGCCAGCGGTCGGCCCGGCTCGACCAGCTCGCTACCGGTCGAGAGCACCAGGACGCGTGGACGGCGGCGCACCCGCAACCGGGCGTGGCCGACGGCGGCGGCCAGCCCCAGCTGTGCCGGACCCAGCGCCGTGCCCGCCGGCAGCGCGACCAGGCCGGCGGCGATGTCCTCGCCGGCGTGCCGCAGGTGGGTGCCGGCCGGTGGCGCGCCGGTGATGGTGACCACGTCGGTCGCGCCGTCGGTCCGCTCCACCGGCACGATCACGTCGGCGCCCGCCGGCACCGGGGCGCCGGTCATGATCCGGTGGACCGTGCCGGCGGCAAGCGGCGGGACGTCGGTGCGGCCGGCGGGGATGTCCGCGGCCACCCGGAGCCGGACCGGCGCCTGCTCGCTCGCCGTCCCCACCTCGGCCCAGCGCGCGGCGTAACCGTCCATCGCCGAGTTGTCGAAGCCGGGCAGCGCCACGAGCGCCGGCAGGTCCTCGGCCAGCACCCGGCCGGCCGCGGCGGGAACCGGCAGCTCCTCGACGGGTAGGGGGCGCAGCAGCCCGGCGACCGCCGCCTGGTGTTCCTCGACCGAACGCACGCCGCCATCCTTGCCGCTGGGGGGCCGGCGCGGCCCGGCGGGTGCTCCAGGGGCCGGCGTGGCCGAGGGGCGCGCCGCACCTGCGGGCTCGCCCGGCGGGCGGACGCCGCCCGCAGCGCCCCGGAGCTGCCGCAGGAACCCGGCGCCGCTACCGTCCAGCACAGGGATCAACCGATGCGGACCACCGGGAAGGCCAGGCGGATGAGCGAGTTCGACCGGATGCTGGCGGCCAATCGCGAATGGATGACCGGGTACCCCGGCGACCGGCCGGTCGCACCGGCTCGCGGCATCGCCGTGGTGTCGTGCATGGACTCCCGCATGCCGCTGTTCGGCCTGCTGGGCCTGGAAGTCGGTGACGCGCACATCATCCGCAACGCCGGCGGGATCGTCACCGAGGACACCCTGCGCTCCCTCGCGGTCTCCCAGCACCTGCTGGGCACCCGGTCGGTCATTCTCGTGCACCACACCGACTGCGGGCAGACCAAGTCCACCGACTCCGAGCTCGCCGACCTCATCGAGCGGGCCACGGGGCACCGTCCGCCGTGGCCGGCGCGCACCTTCGTCGACATCGACGCCGACGTCCGGCACTCCGTGGCGGTGATCCGCAGCACGCCCTACCTGCTGTCCACCGAGGTGCGCGGCACGGTCTTCGACGTCGGCACCGGACAGCTGCGCGAGGTCAGCTGACTCCGGCTGGGTGACACGTCCTGCGGCTCCTCCTCCCCGAGCGCGCGGAGCGAGCCGCTCTGCGAGGCCCCGCTGGCGCCTGACAGCCGTGGCAGGCCGTCGCCGTGGCAGGTGCCACCCCCAGCAAGCTAGAGCTCTGCATACACCTGTATGCAGTGCTCTACGTTCGCGAGAGGGGGACGCCTACCCCGCTCCCTCCGTTCCCCCCGCCGTGTCCCGTCGCCGCCCGGACGCGCCGGATGCGGGTCGCGATCAGGACGACGAGAGAGGGACGTCCTTCGACTGGTATCGTCGTCAGCTGGCGCGTGACGTCGGCTGGTGCCCGCGCGTCCTCTCGACCCCTCTGGGTCGGTCTCCCGTGCTCGGTGAGGCGATCCGACCAGCCACCCGCCCGACGACGACGAAGGACCAGTGAGCCTCGTGCGCACGTACAGCCCCAAGCCCGGTGACATCACCCGGGCCTGGCACGTCATCGACGCCACCGACGTGGTGCTCGGCCGACTCGCCAGCCAGACCGCCATCCTGCTGCGCGGCAAGCACAAGCCGCAGTTCGCCCCGCACGTGGACGCCGGCGACTTCGTCGTCATCGTCAACGCCGGCAAGGTCGCCCTCACCGGCTCCAAGCGCGACACCAAGGTCGCCTACCGCCACTCCGGCTACCCGGGCGGCCTGCGCACCATCAACGTCGGCGACGAGCTCAAGACCCGCCCCGACCGCGTCATCGAGCGCGCCGTCAAGGGGATGCTGCCGCACAACTCGCTGGGCCGGCAGATGATCTCCAAGCTCAAGGTGTACGCCGGGCCCGAGCACCCGCACGCCGCCCAGCAGCCCCAGACCTTCGAGATCAAGCAGGTAGCCCAGTGACTTCCGCCCAGACCGTGACCGACGCCGACGGGCGTCCCATCCAGACGGTCGGCCGCCGCAAGGAGGCCATCGTCCGCGTCCGGCTGCTGCCGGGCACCGGCCAGTTCAAGCTCAACGGCCGCACCATCGAGGAGTACTTCCCGAACAAGGTGCACCAGCAGCTCATCCGTGAGCCCCTGGTGATCCTGGAGAAGGGCGAGCAGTACGACGTCGTCGGCCTGCTGCACGGCGGCGGCGTCTCCGGCCAGGCCGGCGCGCTCCGGCTGGCCATCGCCCGCGCGCTGATCGAGGTGGAGCCCGACGACCGGCCGGTGCTGAAGAAGGCCGGGTTCCTCACCCGCGACCCGCGCGTCACCGAGCGCAAGAAGTACGGCCTGAAGAAGGCCCGCAAGGCCCCCCAGTACTCCAAGCGCTGACCCGATCGGCGCGAACGAGTCCTCCATGGCACGTCTTTTCGGTACCGACGGCGTCCGTGGCCGGGCCAACGCCGACCTGACGCCGGAACTGGCGCTGTCGGTGGCCCGCGCCGCGGCCGGGGTGCTGGCCGACCGCGACGGGACCTCGCGTCCCGTCGCGGGCGTCGGCCGCGATCCGCGGGCCAGCGGGGAGATGCTGGAGGCAGCCGTCGTCGCCGGGCTGGCCAGCGCCGGCGCGGAGGTGCTGCGGGTGGGCGTCCTGCCCACCCCGGCGGTCGCCTTCCTCACCGGTCAGACCGGCGCCGACCTCGGCGTGATGATCTCCGCCAGCCACAACCCGATGCCGGACAACGGCATCAAGCTGTTCAGCCGGGGCGGCCACAAGCTGCCCGACGCGGTGGAGGCGGCCATCGAACGGCAGGTCACCGGTCGCGACGGTTCCGCTGACCACCGCCCGACCGGTGGCGGGGTGGGCCGGGTGCGCGACCTGCCCGGCGCGGTGGAGGACTACAACGACCACGTCCTCTCCGCGCTGCGCGAGCCGTTGCGCGGGCTCCGGCTGGTCGTCGACTGCGCGCACGGGTCCGCGGCCCGCTGCGCACCGGAGGTCTACCGCCGGGCAGGTGCCCAGGTGCACGTCATCGGCGGCGAGCCCGACGGCTGGAACATCAACGACGGCATCGGGTCGACCCACCTGGCCCCGCTGATCGCCGCGGTCGCCGGGCACGGCGCCGACCTCGGCATCGCCCACGACGGGGACGCCGACCGGTGCCTCGCGGTGACCGCTGCCGGCGACGTCGTGGACGGCGACGCGATCCTGGCCATCTGCGCCCTGGCGATGCACGAGAGCGGCAACCTCACCGACGACACGGTCGTGGCCACGGTGATGAGCAACCTCGGCTTCCACCACACCATGCGGGCGGCCGGCATCAAGGTGCACACCACCGCCGTCGGCGACCGGTACGTGCTGGAGGCGCTGCGCTCCCGGGGCCTCTCGCTGGGCGGCGAGCAGAGCGGCCACCTGGTGTTCCTGGACTGGGCCACCACCGGCGACGGGCTGCTCACCGGGCTCGCGCTGCTGTCCCGGATGAGCGCCACCGGCGCCTCGCTGGCCGAGCTGGCCTCGGTCCTGCACCGGCTGCCGCAGACCCTGGTGAACGTGCCGGTGACCAACCGGCTGGCGGTGGTGGAGAGCGACGAGGTGGCCCGCGCGGTCAACGAGGTCGAGGCGGAGCTGGGCGACTCCGGCCGGGTGCTGCTGCGCCCGTCGGGCACCGAACAGCTCGTGCGGGTGATGGTCGAGGCGCCCACCCAGGAGCAGGCCGACAGCGTGGCCGCCCGGCTGGTCGAGGTCGTCGCCGCGGCCGGGTGAGTGCGCTCTCACCCTCCGAGGTGACGCGATTCGACTCCTCCGGCCGGTATCGTCGCCGGAATGTGCGGCATCGTGGGGTACGTGGGCCCGCAGGAATCCCTGGACGTCGTCCTGGAGGGACTGCGCCGGCTGGAGTACCGCGGCTATGACTCGGCCGGGGTCGCCGTCCTGACCGACGGCCGGCTGACGACGGCGAAGAAGGCCGGCAAGCTCGCCAACCTGGAGAAGGTGCTGGCCGACGAGGCGCTGCCGCCGTCCACCATCGGCATCGGGCACACCCGCTGGGCCACCCACGGTGGCCCGACCGACTCCAACGCCCACCCGCACGTCTCCGCCGACGGCACGGTCGCGGTGGTGCACAACGGGATCATCGAGAACTTCGCCGCGCTGCGGGCCGAGTGCGAGGCGGCCGGCGTCGAGTTCACCTCCGAGACCGACACCGAGGTGGTGGCCCACCTGCTGGCCGCGGTCTACGAGACGACGCCGGCCGGCCCGGACCGGCTCGGTGCGGCGATGCGGTCGGTGAGCCGCCGCCTGGAGGGCGCCTTCACCCTCGTCGCCACGCACGCCGCCGAGCCGGACCGGCTGGTCGCCTCACGCCGCAACAGCCCGCTGGTGGTGGGCGTCGGCGAGGGCGAGTACTTCCTCGGCTCCGACGTCGCCGCGTTCATCGCGCACACCCGCGAGGCGCTCGAGCTGGGCCAGGACCAGGTCGTGGTGATCGACCGCGACCGCGGGGTCAGCGTCACCGACTTCGCCGGCACCATCGTCCAGCCGACCGCCTACACCGTCGACTGGGACGCCGCGGCCGCCGAGAAGGGCGGTTACGACTGGTTCATGCTCAAGGAGATCGCCGAGCAGCCGAAGGCGGTCGCCGACACGCTGCTGGGCCGGCTGGGCGCCGAGGGCGAGCTGGTGCTGGACGAGGTGCGGCTGTCCGACCAGGACCTCCGCGACATCGACAAGGTGTTCGTGGTGGCCTGCGGCACGGCCTTCCACGCCGGCCTGATCGCCAAGTACGCCATCGAGCACTGGACCCGGATCCCGGTGGAGGTGGAGCTCGCCAGCGAGTTCCGCTACCGCGACCCCGTGCTGGACCGCTCCACGCTGGTCGTCGTGGTGAGCCAGTCCGGCGAGACCATGGACACGCTGATGGCGCTGCGGCACGCCAAGGACCAGAAGGCCCGGGTGCTGGCCATCTGCAACGCCAACGGGTCGACGATCCCGCGGGAGTCCGACGCGGTGCTCTACACCCACGCCGGGCCCGAGGTCGCCGTCGCGTCCACCAAGGGCTTCCTGACCCAGGTCGTCGCCTGCTACCTCGTCGGGCTGTTCCTGGCCCAGGTCCGGGGCATCAAGTACGCCGACGAGGTCGCCGCCATCGTGGAGGACCTGCGCTGCCTGCCCGACGCGGTCGCCACCGTGCTGGAGTCGATGGAGCCGGTCCGGGAGCTGGCCCGCTCGCTGGCCGGTGAGGACACCCTGCTGTTCCTGGGCCGGCACGTCGGCTACCCGGTGGCCCTGGAGGGGGCGCTCAAGCTCAAGGAGCTGGCGTACATCCATGCCGAGGGGTTCGCCGCGGGTGAGCTGAAGCACGGCTCGATCGCGCTGATCGACCAGGGGACCCCGGTCGTCGTCATCGTTCCGTCCCCGCGCAGCCGGGAGTCGGTGCACGGCAAGGTGGTCAGCAACATCCAGGAGGTCCGGGCGCGGGGCGCGCGGACCATCGTGGTCGCCGAGGACGGTGACGACGACGTGCTGCCCTACGCCGACCACCTGATCCGGGTGCCGCGGACGCCGACCCTGCTGGCGCCGGTGGTCACCACCGTGCCGCTGCAGGTGCTTGCCTGCGAGATCGCGGCGACCCGGGGCCTGGACGTCGACCAGCCGCGCAACCTGGCCAAGTCCGTCACCGTCGAATAGAGGACCCGGCTGCCCCCCGAGAAGGACCCCGTCCCCCTCACCCCTCGCAAGCTCGGGGCGAGCCTCCGGACGGGGCCATCTGCCGCGCGCCGCGGGGCCCTGCAGCCGGGCCGTTCCGGTGGCCCCACGGGTGCGGCGCCGGACGGCCACGGCCGAACCGGGACGGCGACCGGGCACACTGACCGGGTGATCATCGGGGTCGGCATCGACGTCTGCCCGGTCGAGCGGTTCGCCGTCTCGCTGACCCGCACCCCGGGGCTGCGCGACCGGCTCTTCACCCCCGCCGAGCTGCAGACCCCCTCGGGCGCGCCGCGCACCGGCGAGTCCCTGGCCGCCCGGTTCGCCGCCAAGGAGGCCCTCGCCAAGGCCCTCGGGGCGCCCGGCGACCTGCACTGGCACGACGCGGAGGTGATCGTCGGCGACCACGGCCGCCCGCTGCTGGACGTCCGTGGAACGGTCGCCCGGCGCGCCGCCGTCCTGGGCGTGACCGGCTGGTACGTGTCACTGAGCCACGACGGGGGCATCGCCTCGGCTGTGGTGATCGCCGAGGGACCCGACGGGCCGGCCGCGCCGTGATCGGCCTGTACACCGCCGACGAGGTGCGGGCCGCCGAACGGGCGGTGCTCGGCACGGTCCGGGACGACGTCCTGATGCTGCGGGCCGCGACCGGGCTGGCGACCATCTGCCGCGGACTGCTCGGCCGGGCGCACGGCGTCCGGGTCGCGCTGCTGGTCGGCGCCGGCAACAACGGCGGCGACGCCCTGCACGCCGGCGCGCAGCTGGCCGAGCGGGGTGCGCAGGTCCGCGCCGTCCTGCTGGACCCCGACCGGGCGCACCCGGGCGGGCTGGCCGCGCTGCACCGGGCCGGCGGCCGGGTGGTGCGGCCGGCGGACGCTGTGCTGGACCGGGCCGACCTGGTGCTCGACGGCATCGTCGGCATCGGCGGGACCGGGAGCCTGCGGGAGCCGGCCCGCCGGCTGGTCGAGCAGGCGACCGCGGGCCCCGGCCTGCTCGTTGCGGTCGACGTCCCCAGCGGCGTGCGGGCCGACACCGGCGAGGTGCCCGGCGCGGCGTTCCCCGCCCAGCACACCGTCACCTTCGGCGCCGTCAAACCCGGCCTGGTCGTGGGCGAGGGGCGCCGGTACGCCGGCCAGGTGCACCTGGTCGACATCGGGCTGGGGCCGTGGCTGCCTCCGCCGCGGGCGAGGCAGCTCACCGACGCCGACGTCGCAGGCCGGCTGGAGCCTCCCGGGCCGGACGACGACAAGTACTCCCAAGGGGTGGTCGGCGTCGTGGCCGGCTCGGCGACCTACCCCGGCGCGGGGGTGCTGTGCACCGGTGCGGCGCTGCGCACCCGGCCCGGCCTGGTGCGCTACGTCGGCACGGCCGCGGACGGCGTCCGCGCGGCCTGGCCCGAGGCGATCGTCACGTCCGGCCGCCCCGCCGACGCCGGCCGGGTGCAGGCGTGGGTCGTCGGGCCCGGCATCGGCACCGACGAGGATGCCGCCGCGGTGCTCGCCGAGGTGCTCGGAACCGACCTTCCGGTGGTGGTGGACGCCGACGCGCTGACCCTGCTGTCCCGTCGGCCCGAGCTGGCCCGCGAGCGTTCCGCGCCCACCGTGCTCACCCCCCACGACCGCGAGTTCGCCCGGCTGTTCGGCGACGTCGGCACCGACCGGCTGGCCGCCGCCCGCCGCGGCGCCGCCGAGCTCGGCTGCACGGTGCTGCTCAAGGGCGACGCCACCGTGGTCGCCGACCCGGCGGGCACCGCGTACGTCAACGGGACCGGCACCCCGTGGCTGGCCACCGCCGGCACCGGGGACGTGCTGGCCGGCGTCCTGGGCGCGGTGCTCGCCACCGGGCTCGGCGCCGCGGAGGCCGCCGCGGTCGCCGCGCACGTGCACGGCCGCGCCGGGCAGCTGGCCGCCGCGAATGGTCCGCTGATCGCCGGCGACCTGGTGCGCCACCTGCCGGAGACCATCGGCCGGCTGCGCCGGGGCGGCGGCGCGGCCGTTCCGACCGAGCCTGGGACAGTGGACCGGTGACCCAGCTGGAGCAGGGCCTGGCGAGCCGGGCCGAGGTCGTCGTCGACCTGGACGCCATCGCGGCCAACACCGCCGTGCTGCGCGACCGGGTGGCCCGGCCGCTGATGGCGGTGGTCAAGGCCGACGGCTACGGACACGGGCTGCTGCCCGCCGCCCGCGCGGTGCTCGCCGGCGGTGCCGACGCGCTCGGCGTAGCGGTGCTGGAGGAGGCGCTGGCGCTGCGGGCGGCGGGGATCACCGCGCCGGTGCTGGCCTGGCTGAACGGCCCGGGCGAGGACGTCGCCGCCGCGATCGCCGCCGACGTCGAGGTGTCGGTGAACGCCGAGTGGGGCCTC
>JAICZD010000016.1 GCA_025933855.1 Modestobacter sp.
CAGGTCGAGCGTGAGCAGCCCGAGCTCCTCGACGTCCTCCTTGTCGAACGGGCTCATCGGATAGCCGAGGAAGCTGTTCTCCACCGGGGTGCGGTCCAGCAGCGTGGCATCGGACAGCAGCACGCCGCACGGGTGCAGCGCGATGTGCCGGGGCAGCCCGTCCAGCCGGGCCACCAGGTCGAACACCAGGTCCAGATCACCGGAGCCACCGCTCCGCCTGGAGCCCATCCGGCTGGCCCGCAGCTCCGGCAGGTCGCGCAGCGCGGCGTGCACCTGGTTGGCGCGGATGTGCGGAAAGGCCTTGGCCACCGTGTCGATCTCGGCCGGGGGAAGCCCCAGGGCGGCGCCCACGTCACGGATCGCGTGCCGCACCCGGTAGGTGTCCATCATCGAGATGCAGCTGACCCGGTGCGCGCCGAAGCGGGCGATCACCGCGTCGTAGACCTCCATCCGCCGGGCGGACTCGACGTCGATGTCGATGTCGGGCAGCTGGTGGCGCAGCGGGGAGAGGAAGCGCTCCATCAGCAGCCCGTACCGGATCGGATCGACGTCGGAGATGCCCAGCAGGTAGGTGACCAGGCTCCCCGCACCCGAGCCGCGGGCCGCGGCCCGCACCCCCAGCTCCTTGTTCAGGCCGACGACGTCGGCGACGGTGAGGAAGTAGGAGGGGTACCCGAGCTGGTCGATCACAGCCAGCTCCTGCTCCAGCCGTTCCCGGACCGCAGCCGAGGGGGTCATGCCGCGCCGGCCGAAGCCGGCCTCGCAGCGGGCCCGCAGCACCTGCGAGGGGCCCAGGCCCTGCTCGGCGGCGGTGGTGACCACGTCCAGCTCGGGATAGCGCACCGTGCCGATGCCCAGGTCGCCGCGGACGTCGACGGCGCACTGCTCGGCCACCCGTGCGGTGGCGACCAGCAGCCGCCGCGCGGCGTCGCGGTCGGGACCGGCCAGCTCCTCGGCGAGCGCGGCCATCTCCTTGCCCGACTTCAGATACCCCTCGGCGGTGCGCCGGTCGACGTGCCGCTGCCCGAGCGGCACCAGCCGGCGCGCGGCGTCGAGCACGTCGGCGGTGGGTGCGTCGAGGGCGTCGACGTAGCGGACCGCGTTGGTCAGCACCGCGGGTACCCCGGTCTCGGCGGCCAGCCGGAGCATCGCCTGGGCCCGGGCGCGATCGCCCTGACCGCGGTGGTGCACGACCTCCAGCACCAGCGCACCGGGGCCGAACACCGCCCGCCAGGCCGCCAGCCGGGCGTGCGCGAGGTCGGCCCGCCCGGCCGCCAGCGCTCGGCCCACCGAGGAGTCCGGGCCCAGCACGGCCAGCAGCCCGGCAGCGTGGGCACCGGCCAGGGCCAGTGAGCTCACCGGCTCCCCGCGGGTGCCGCCCAGATGGGTCGCGCTGGTCAGCCGGCACAGCGACGCCCAGCCGGCGCCGTCGCGGGCCAGGAAGGTGACCCGCGGCAACCGCGGGTCGACGCTGGCACCACCGCGGGCCGGGGACCGACGTCCGGCGGGGTGGTCGGCCCGGCTCCGGGCAGCGGCGGCGGAGAAGACGTGGCCGCCCGGACGGCGGGCACCCGCCGGCGGGTCGCCCGGCTCCCCTCCGGCCGCCGGGTCGACGGCCAGGTCGACGCCGAACAGTGGCCGGATGCCGGCCGAGCGGCAGGCCAGCGCGAACTTCACCGCGCCGTAGAGCCCGTCGCGATCGGTGAGGGCGAGTGCCGCCATGCCGTGCTCGGCCGCCCGGGCGACCAGGTCGGCCGGGTGGTTGGCGCCGTAGCGCATCGAGTAGCCGGAGGCGACGTGCAGGTGGACGAAGGGATCACTCACGAGCCTTCCTCGCTGTCCCCCGCAAGCGGGAGGTGCCCCCAGCTCGTCGGCCCCGTTCGCGGCCCTGCTGCGCTCCTGCGCGAGCTCGCACGCTCGCTCACGAGCTGCCCGCCGGACGGCGTCCGGCGCTGCCCGGCTGGCCCACCGACCGCAGCCGCCCGGCCGTCGGCCCGGGTGCCGGCCGGCTGATCGTCGACTCGACGACCCGGAGGAAGGTGCCCACGTCGCGGACCAGGTCGTCGGCCTCCCGCTCGGTGACCGCATGGGAGAGCCCGGCCTCGGCGGCGGCGCGCTTGGCCGCACCGGCGGCGAAGAAGGTCGCCCACTCCGCCAGCTCGGGGGCGACCTGGCTGATCAACACCCAGGCGCTCCGCGGACGACGGCGCCCGGCCTCCGGCGCGGTACGGGCGGCCAGCACCGCAGCGGCACCGCGCAGCGCAGCCAGGTGGGCGGTCGCGTACCGCCAGCCGGGATCGCGGCTGGCGGCCGCCTCGGTGAGCCCGGCGTGCGCCTGGCCGAGCAGCTGGGCGGCCGCCGGGGACAGCAGCGGGGGCAGGGGCAGCTGGTCGGCCATGGCGAGGGAGAGGGCGGCCATCAGTCGTGCACCCGCACGAGCAGCCACTGGTTGGCCGTCGGCTCCCAGGAGAGGTCGAACACCCCGGCGAAACTCATCCGGGACCGGCCCGCCCGCACGGCCTCGACCCGCCACACCTGCCGGGTGGCCACCAGCTCCACCGAGGCTCCGCCCCGGCTCGAGTCCGGCTGCCACCAGGGCTCGGTCTCCACCCAGGAGTCGAGCAGCTCCCCGACGACGTACCGCCCCTGCCCGCGCCAGAACTGTGCCGGCCCGTGCGCCCCCTGCTCGACCTGCACTTCTTCACCGACGTGGCCACCGGCCCCGACGAGCACCCGGCTCATGACAGACTCCCGCACTCTCGCCCTCACCGGCGGACCTGCGCCGCCCCGGCGGGGAAGCGCAGAAGCGGCATCCGGGGCGGCAGGAGGACCTACCGGTGCTCGAACGCATGTTCGAACACCGAGAAGTAGACCGGAGCACCCGCAGGGCGTCAAGCGCAGGCGGCGCGTCCCCGACCGTGTCGGTGCAGTCACTGCAGCAACCCCCGCGCACCGGGTCCGGGCCTCGGGCCGTGCCGCCCCTCAGACCTGGGCACACTCGACCTCGCCGCCATCCTGCGGGACGGTTGCGACGCCGCGGCCTCCAGCCGACTCGCGTATCCGGAAGTACGGGCCGCACTCGCCGCCGCTGCGCGTGCTGATCGCCTGACCTCGGCCGACCAGCGTCGCGCCGAGGTGGCATGGGAGAACTACTGGGCGGCCACCAGGGCGGTCGAGCTGACCGCACCCGTCACTGCGCACGCCGGGCGGCTGGCCGGCCAGCACGCGCTGCGCGGTGCCGACGCGGTGCATCTGGCCAGCCTGCTCGCCCTGGGCGCCGTGGAGACGCTGTTCGCCGCATGGGACCGACGGCTGCGGGCAGCGGCGCGGTCGCTGGACGTCCAGCTGGTTCCCGCGGGGTAGCCGGTCACCCCGGAACCGTTCCCGCGCCCGCCGTGCAGCACCGTGGAGCCTCCGCCCGCTCCGGCACGGCCGGACCCGCTGCCCCCCGGCGGTGGGATAGTCGCCCGATGGCCGGCTGCTGCGACCCCCGCGGATACGACCGGATGTTCGGCCCCCGCTTCGCCCGGCGGATGGCCACCCGCTACCGCCGGCGCGGCCTGGACTCCGCTGCCCGGGCGATCGTGGAGATGGTCACGCAGGACGGCGTGCGCGGGGCGACGGTGCTGGAGATCGGCGGCGGAGCCGGGGAGATCCAGCTCGAACTGCTCGAGCGTGGCGCCGTCTCGGCGACCAACCTCGAGCTCTCCCCCGCCTACGAGCCCGAGGCCGCGGCACTGATCGCCGAGGCCGGTCTCACCGGCCGGGTGCAGCGCCGTCTCGTCGACATCGCCGCCGATCCGGCCGCGGTCGAGCCCGCCGACATCGTCGTCCTGCACCGGGTGGTGTGCTGCTACCCCGACTACGCCCGGCTGCTGGGTGCAGCCGCCGACCATGCCCACCGGCAGCTCGTCTTCAGCCATCCGCCGCGCAATCCGCTGTCCCGCGCCGTCGTCGCCACCCAGAACGCGCTGTTCCGGGTGGCCCGCCGCGAGTTCCGCGCGTTCACCCACCCGCCGGCCGCGATGCTCGCCGTCCTCGCCGAGCACGGCCTGCAGCTGCGCGGCACCCACCACGGCCGGGTGTGGCAGGTCGCTGCGGTCAGCCGCTGACCGGCGGCACCCGCGCCGAGCACGCCTGAGCGCCCCGGCTCTCGGGCGCGGGCGGCGCGGGCGGCCCGGCCGGCGGTCCGCCGGCTGCCACTGCTCTTGACACGGAGCTTCCGTAAGTGGAGGCTTACGTTCGTGGTCGCTAACGAAGTGCGGACTGCCTGGGAGGCGCTGGGCGACCCCACCCGGCGCGCCATCGTCGCGTGCCTCGCCGAGCGACCGCGGGCCGTCGGCGAGATCGCCGACGAGCTGCCGATCACCCGCCCCGCGGTGTCCCAGCACCTGAAGGTGCTGAAGGACGCCGGGCTGGTGACCGACCGGGCGGCCGGCACGCGTCGGGTCTACCGGCTCAGCCCGGAGGGCCTCGGCGCGCTGCGCGATCAGCTCGACACCTTCTGGCACCGGGCGCTGGACGGGTATCGGGACGTCGCGGAATCAGGCAGCGCCGTGGGCAGCACCGCCGTAGACAGCACCGCCGTAGACAGCACCGCCGGAGGCAGCACCACCGGACGGGACACCTCCGGACAGGACACCTCCGGACAGGACGCAGCAGGACGACAGGACATCGCCGGACAACCGACCGAGGAGATCCCATGACCCAGACGACCGACGTGGTGGTCCGCCGGCAGATCGTCGTCGAGGCGCCGATCGAGCAGGCCTTCACCGTGTTCACCGAGCGGTTCGGCGACTTCAAGCCGCCGGAGCACAACCTGCTCGGCGCACCGATCGCCGAGACCGTGTTCGAGCCGGAGGTCGGCGGTCACATCACCGACCGGGGCGCCGACGGCAGCGAGTGCCGCTGGGCACGCATCCTGGCGTACGACCCGCCCGCCCGCGTGGTGTTCAGCTGGGACATCAGCCCGCAGTGGCGGATCGAGACCGACCCGGAGCACACCAGCGAGGTCGAGGTCCGGTTCACCGCCGAGACCCCCCAGCGCACCCGGGTGGAACTCGAGCACCGCCATCTCGACCGGCACGGTGAGGGCTGGGCGGCCGTCCGGGACGGCGTCGCCCACGACGAGGGCTGGTCGCTGTACCTGGCGCGCTACGCAGCCCTGTTCCCGGCCCGCGGCTGACGGCGCCCGTCCTGGTCGGCCGCCTGGCCCCTCGGCGGCCGCCGTCCCGGGTGCGGCGTGCTCCCGGCCCCGGTGGGAGGATCCGAGCATGCTCCCGTCGGAACACCCCCGGGTCGCCGAGGTCCAACGACTGCTGCGTGCGGCCGGCGCCCCCGGCCAGGTGCGGGAGCTCCCCGACAGCGCCCGCACCGCCGCGGCTGCGGCCGCCCAGCTCGGCGTCGAGGTGGGCGCCATCGCCAACAGCCTGGTCTTCGACGTCGACGGCGAGCCGCTGCTGGTGCTGACCAGCGGCGCGCACCGGGTCGACGAGTCCGGGGTCGCCGCGCTGCTCGGCGTGCCCCGGATCACCCGGGCCAGGCCGGACTTCGTCCGCCGGCACACCGGCCAGGCGATCGGCGGGGTCGCTCCCATCGGGCACCCGGAACCGATCGGCACCCTGGTCGACGTGGAACTGGCCCGCCACCGGCAGGTCTGGGCGGCCGCCGGCCATCCGCACACCGTCTTCCCGACGACCTACGACGAGTTGCTGCAGCTGACCGGCGGCACGCCGGCCGAGGTCGGTCCCGGCCCGGGCACCCCGCCGTTCCCGGGCGCCGCCGACGCGGGGGCCATCGACGCGGGGGCCGCCGCCCGATGACCGGCACCACACCGGCGACCCGGGTCGTCGAGCTGCCGACCCTGTGGATGCGCGAGCACCTGCACGAGGCGCTGGCCATCTACGGCGCGGCAATGGGGTACGGCGACTCGGTCGTCGCCGGCCGCTACGGCTACGCCGTGCAGCACACCGAACGGGAGGGCTTCCGCGCCGTCGGCGCGTTCGCCGAGACCCGGGACGGCGAGCGGCTGGTCGGCTTCGGCTACGGCTACCTCGTCGCGCCCGGGCAGTGGTGGCACGACCAGGTCCGCCAGGCCCTGGACCGGCGGACCGCCAAGCAGTGGCTGCCCGGCGCCTTCGAGGTCTGCGAGCTGCACGTGCTCCCCGACCAGCAGAGCCGGGGCCTGGGCCGCCAGCTGCTGCACGCCCTGCTGGAGGGGCTCGACCAGCCGGCCGCGCTGCTGAGCACCCCGGACAGCGACACCAAGGCGTTCCGGCTGTACCACGCCGACGGGTTCGTCGACCTGGCCCGCGGCTACCACTTCCCCGGCGATGCCCGGCCCTTCGCCATCCTCGGCGCCCGGCTGCCCCTGACTCCGCCCCGCCGGAGCTACTGATCGCCGCCGGGATGGCGCACGCCACCGCCCAGGACGCTGCTGCACAGGACGCCGCGACCGACGCGGTGGCCGACGCGGTGGTGATCGGCGCGGGCCACAACGGGCTGGTCGCCGCCTGCCACCTGGCCCGGGCCGGCCTGCGGGTGGAGGTCGTCGAGTCCGACCCGGTGCTCGGCGGCGCGGTGTCCACCGTCGAGCGCTGGCCCGGCGTCCGGGTGGACCGCGGCTCGAGCGCCCACGTGATCATCCGGCACAGCGGGGTGATCGAGGAACTGGGGCTCGAGCAGCACGGGTTGCGCTACATCGACTGCGACCCGTGGGGCTTCGCCCCGGCCCCCGTTCCCGGCGACCCGGGCCCGGACGGCCGCCCGCTCGTCTTCTCCGTCGACCTCGACGCCACCTGCGCCTCCATCGCAGCAGCCTGTGGCGAGGCGGACGCGGCGGCCTACCGCCGCTTCGTCGGGATCTGGGGGCCGCGCAGCGCGGCCGTCGTCCGCGCGTTCGGCGACCGCCCCAGCCCCGGCCGGCTGGCCCGCCACCTGTGGCCGCTGGGCGCCCCGGCCCCCGGGCGGCCCCGCACCTCCGGCGGGGAGCTGGCCACCGACTTCCTGGGGTCCGGGGACGCGCTGCTGGACCGCTGGTTCGGCAGCGAGCGGCTCAAGGCGGCGCTCGCCTGGTTCGGCGCGCAGTCCGGCCCGCCGATGTCCGAACCGGGGACGGCGGCCATGGTCGGCTGGGTGGCCCTGCTGCACGACGTTCCGCCGGGCCACCCGGTCGGCGGCTCCGGCGGGCTGACCGCCGCCCTGGCGTCGCGGCTGCGCGCCGACGGCGGCCGGGTCACCCTCGGCGACGGGGCCGCCCGGCTGCTGGTCGAGGGCCCACCCGGGGCGCGCCGGATCACCGGCGTGCAGATGGTCTCCGGTCGGCGGATCACCGCGCCGGTCGTCGTCGCCGCCTGCCACGTGCTGGCCACCCGGGCCCTCGCCGGGGACGACGCCCCACCCGCGCTCGCGCAGGCCGACCCGCCGGTGGGCAACGGATTCGGCCTGGTGGTCCGGGCGCTGACCGACGCGCTGCCGGCCTATCCCGGCGCGACCGGCGAGCAGGCCGTACAGGGACTGCAACTGCTGTGCACCGACCGGGCGCAGCTGGCCCGCGCGCACGGTGACTGGCTGGCCGGCGAGCTGCCCCGCGAGCCGGTGCCGCTGGCCATGTCGTTCAGCGCGAGCGACCCGACGCTGGCTCCTCCCGGCCGGCACGTGGTGACGATCTGGGGGCAGTGGTATCCGTACACGCTGGCCGACGGCGGGAACTGGGACGCGCTGGCCGAGCCCGCCGCGCGGCAGCTGATCGCGGCTGTGGACCGGTACGCCCCCGGCTTCGCCGAGTCGGTACAGCAGCTGTACATCCAGACCCCGCTGCAGCTGGAGCGGGAACTGTCGCTGCCCCGTGGCAACGTCATGCACGTGGAGATGAGCCTGGCCAGCATGTTCGCCTTCCGGCCCACCCCGGCCCTGTCGGGTCACCGCGTTCCGGGCCTGGCCGGGCTGTACCTCACCGGGGCGTCCACCCACCCCGGCGGCGGGGTCTCCGGCAACTCCGGGCGCACCGCGGCCCGCGTGGTGCTGGCCGACCGCCGCCCCGCGGCCCGGGCCCGGGCCGCGCTCGGTCACCGGCTGCGCGCGGTCCGCCGGCGATGACCAGCGTGGCCGCACCCGGCGTCCGCACCCGGCTCCCCCTCCCCCGGGCGCTGCCCTGGGCGCTCGCGGTCGCCGTGGTCCTCACCGCGATCACCTATCCGCTCACCGAGGGCGCGGCCCGCGACACGGTGACCTGGTCCATCGTGCTGCTCGGCGCGGCCGTGTCGATCACGTCCGCGGCGCTCAGCCGGGGGTGGCGCACGGGGCTCGGCGTGCTCGCCGGCGTCACCGTCGTCGCGGTCCTGCTCGAGGCGCTCGGGCTGTCCACCGGCTTCCCGTACGGCGAGTACCGCTACAGCGACGAGCTCGGCCCGACGCTGCTCGGCGTGCCCTTCCTGGTGCCGCTGGCGTGGCTGATGATGGCCTGGCCGAGCTGGGTGCTGGCAGCCCGGGTCACCGCGCGGGTCCGGCCGCGCCGCCGGTCGGTGGCGCGGGTGCTCGGGGCGGCCTACCTCTTCGCCGCCTGGGACGTCGTGCTCGACCCGCAGCTCGTGCAGGCCGGCTACTGGTCATGGGGGCACCCCCGCCCCGGGCTGCCCGGCATCGACACGGTGCCGCTCACCAACCTCGGTGGCTGGCTGCTGGCCGGCCTGGTCCTGATGCCGCTGCTCGATCGGCTGGTGGCCCGCACCGCGTCCCGGCCCCCCGGCCCCGCCGGCCCCGCCGGCCGCGGCGCGCCGGCTCCCGGCGACGGCCCGCCGCTGCTGGTGCTCGGCTGGATGACGCTGGGCGGATCGCTGGCGCACGCCGGGTGGCTGGGCCTGCCCGGCTCGGCGGCCTGGGGCGCCGTCCTGTCGGTCCCGGTACTGGTGGTGCTCGCGATGTCCCGGCGGCCAGAGCGCAGTTTCCGGTGAGAGCGCGGCTCCCGGTGAGAGCGCGGCTCTCGGTGCCGGCGCGGCCCCCGGTGCCGGCCCCGCGACCGCTTCCGGCCCCGCCGCCGGGACGGGCGCCGCGCCGGTCGCCCACCCGGCCGGAGCGGGCCGCGCGTGCGCTGGTCCTCGCCGGCACGGCGTTGTCGGTGGCCGGGGCGCTGCACGCGGCCGTGAACACCCGCCTGCTGCGGCGTCCGCCCGTTCCGGCGCCACCGGTGCAAGGCCGGCTGGCCGTCGTGCTGCCGGTCCGCGACGAGGCCATCCAGGTGGCCGGCTGCCTGGCCGCGGTGCTCGACCAGCGGGGCGTTCCCGACCTGCAGGTGCTGGTGGTCGACGACGGCTCCACCGACGGCACCCCCGGGCTGGTCACCGCGATCGGCGACGCCCGCGTCCGGTTGCTCCGGGCCGCACCGCCGACCGCCGGCTGGCTCGGCAAGCCCAACGCATGCGCCCAGGGGGCGGCCGCGGCCGGGAAAGCCGAGGTCCTGGTGTTCGTGGACGCCGACGTGCGGCTGATGCCCGACGCCCTGGCCTCGGCGGTCGCCCTGCTCCGCGCGCACGACCTGGATCTGGTGTCCCCGTGGCCACGGCAGCTGGTCGGCAGCACCGCCGAGCGGCTGGTGCAGCCGCTGCAGCAGTGGTTGTGGGCCACGCTGCTGCCGCTGCGGCTGGCCGAGCGGTCGCCCCGGCCCTCACTGGCCGCGGCCAACGGCCAGTTCCTGGTCGTCCGCCGGGCGGCCTACGAGCGGGCCGGCGGGCACGCCGCCGTCCGCGGGCAGGTGCTGGAGGACATCGCCCTGCTGCGTGCGGTCAAGGCAGCGGGCGGCCGCGGTGTGGTCGTCGACGGGTCGACGCTGGCCGCCTGCCGGATGTACGACGGTTGGCCGGCCGTCCGGGACGGCTACGCGAAGTCGCTGTGGTCCGCGGTCGGCGGCTCCCCGGCAGCCGCCGCGGCCGCCGCCCTCGCCCTGAGCATCGGGTGGCTGCTGCCCCCGGTGGCGGCCCTGGCCGGGTCGCGCGCGGGGCTGGCCGGCTACCTGGCCGGGGTGGCCGGCCGGGCGGTGACGGCCGCCGCCACCGGCGGCCGGGTGTGGCCCGACGCGCTGGCCCATCCCGTGTCGGTGCTGCTGCTGGACGTGCTGGTCGCCCGGTCGCTGCGCGGCCGGCGGCGCGGGAACCTCCACTGGCGCGGACGATCCCTGCCCGCCGGCCCGGCCACCACCGGTCGGACCGGGCAGCCGAGCGCGCCGGGTGAACGGTCGTGGACGACGATGGCACGGTGAGCGAACCCGCCCCGTCCCCGGCCCGCGTGCGCTTCGACCCCGCCGAGATGGACACCGGGGCCTTTTACCGGGTGCTGAACTCGGTCGTGGTGCCCCGTCCGATCGCCTGGGTGTGCAGCCGGTCGGCCGAGGGGGTGCTGAACCTCGCCCCGCACTCCTTCTACACGGTGGCCTGCGTCGACCCGCCGGTCGTGCAGTTCACCTCGGTCGGCCGCAAGGACTCCCTCACCAACGTGGAGCAGACCCGGGAGTTCACCGTCAGCCTCACCCCGGAGGCGCTGTTCGAGCAGATCAACGCCACCGGCACCGACTTCCCGCCGGACCAGAGCGAGGCCGAGCACGCCGGGGTCGCGCTGGAGCCCAGCGAGGTGGTCGGCGTGCCCCGGGTCGCGGAGTCGCCGGTGTCGATCGAGTGCACCCTGCACGGCACCGTGTCCTTCGGCGACAGCACCGTGGTGTTCGGGCGGGTCGTGCACGTGAGCGCGTGGGAGTCCGCCGTCCGCGACGGCCGGCCGCGGATCGAGCACCTCCGGCCGCTGGCCCGGCTCGGCGGCAACGAGTGGTCGACGATCGGTGAGGTCAAGGAGATCCGCCGGATCCCCTACCGCCGGTGGTCGGAGGACCCGGAGATCGGCGAGCGGCTGCGCGGCGGTTGAAAGAGCAGAAGGACCCCCTGCCCCCAACGCTCGCGAGCTCGCGCCGGGACCCTGCAGGGGGGGGCCGCTCCAGCCCGTCACCAGGCTCGGCGCGGAACCCTGGAGGATGGCCGTCCCCGCGCGGCCCGACGCCCGCGGCTCACGTGGGCAGGTGCGGCGCCACCTCGTCGGCGGCATCGGTCCCGAACGCCGCGGCGAACCGCTCGAGGAACGGCCCGGCCGGCAGGCTGTACTCCTGGGTACCGATCACCTCGATCGCCGCGGTGGCCACCGCCGAGCCCACCTGCGTGGCGCGCTCCAGGCCGAGCCCCCAGGATCGGGCCGCCACGAACCCCGCGCGCAGGGCGTCCCCGCCGCCGGTCGGCTCCACCGGCTTGGTCTCCGGAACGGCGATCACCTCGATCGGCTCCTCCCCGGCACGCTGCACCCGCACTCCGTCGGCGGCCCGGGTGGTCACCCAGGTGCCGACCCGGGCGAGCACCTCGGCGTCGTCCCAGCCGGTCTTCTGCAGCAGCAGGGCGTGCTCGTAGGTGTTGGTGAACAGCAGGTCCGCGCCGTCGACCAGGCTGCGGACCATGTCCCCGTCGGCCCAGGCCAGCTGCTGGGACGGGTCGGCCAGGAACGGGTAGCCGCGGTCCCGGCACTCCTGGGTGTGCTGCACCATGGCCGCCGGGTCGTTGGGACCCACGATGACCAGGTCCAGCGGGCCGACCCGCTTCTCCACCGGGGCCAGCTCGATCAGCGACGCCTCGGACATCGCCCCGGAGTAGAAGGACGCGATCTGGTTGTTGGCGGCGTCGGTGGTGCAGGTGAAGCGGGCGGTGTGCTTCAACTCCGACCAGCGGACGCTGGCGGTGTCCACGCCGTGCCGGGTCAGCCAGGCGTCGTAGTCGGCGAAGTCGCTGCCGACCGCCCCCACCAGCACCGGCGACATGCCGAGCAGGCCCAGCCCGTAGGCCATGTTCGCCCCGGCTCCCCCGCGGTGCTGCACCAGGTCGTCGACGAGGAAGGAGAGCGAGACGTTCTCCATCTGGCCCTCGACGAACTGGTCGGTGAAGGTCCCGGGGAAGGTCATCAGGTGGTCGGTGGCGATGGAACCGGTCACGACGACGGGCATCGGAGCACCTCTCCGGGGCAGGCGGGTGCCACCAGGACCTGCGACGCCCCGGACCGGTGACGAGCGCCGGAGCGAGCCCAGCGTAGGAGCCCCGCCGTCCGGCTGCTCGCCCGGTGGGCGGGGTGGCTCAGTCGGCCAGCGCCCGGCGCAGCTGGACGCCGAGCTGCGCCGTCCCCACCACGCCGAGCAGGCCGCCGACGGCGGCGCCGCAGGTGACCACCAGGGCCGGGACGTTCCCGGCGGCGCCGCCGGCGGCCAGCACCCCCGCGCCGCCGAGGGTGAACCCGGCCATCGCCACCCGGGTGGGCCGCTCCCACACCGAGATCGCACCCGTCTCGCGGACCCCGGCCTGCCCGGCGCGGGCCCGCAGGTAGTCCGGCAGCCAGCACAGCGCGCCGAAGGCGGCGGCCAGCCAGCCGGGTGCACCGGCAGCCCACAGCGCGGCCGCGTAGGCCGCCTCGGTCAGCCGGTCGACGGCCGAGTCGAGCACGAAGCCGCGCCGGGACGCCGTGCCGCCGGCGATGGCCAGCGCGCCGTCCAGCGAGTCCAGCAGCCCGGACAGCCCGACGAGCAGCCCCGCGGCGACGAGCCACCCGCCGCCGGCGACCGCCGGGCCGAGCGAGCCGACGGCCACCAGCAAGCCGAGCGCCGTGGCCAGCACCGGCGACCGGCCCGCCAGCGGCCGGGCCAGCGTGTACGCCAGGGTCAGCCAGCCACGCACCAGCCGGCTGTCGCCCGGGTCGGTGCCGCCGTGCCAGTCCGCCCACGCCGCCAGGTACTCGTCCCGGCTCAGCACGGCCGCCCCTGGCTCAGCACCCGTGCAGTCCACCAGCCGGGCGCCCCGGCGGCCACCCACACGACGCCGCCCGACCAGGGACAGTGGGAGGGTGCTCGCCGCTCTGTCCCCCGCCCGCCGCCGGCTGCTGCTGACCCTGCTGACCGTGCTGGTCGTCGCGCTGGGGGCGGCGGTCGCCGTCGTGCTGGTGCCCCGGCTGACCGCCCGGGACGCCGCACCGGTGTCCCAGCAGCAACCCGGCCCGGTGCTGCTGGTGCCGGGTTACGGCGGTTCCACCCGGTCGGTGCAGCCGCTGGCCGACCGGTTGTCGGCCGCCGGCCGGAACGTCACCATCGTGCCGGTGCCCGGCGACGGCACCGGCGACCTGCGCGCCTCGGCCGCCGCGCTGGGCACCGCGGTGGACGGCGCGCTGGCCCGCACCGGAGCCGGCAGCGTCGACGTGGTGGGGTACTCCGCCGGCGGGGTGATCGCCCGGCTCTGGGCCGCCGACGGCGGCGCCGCCCAGGCCCGGCGGGTGCTCACCCTGGGCTCGCCGCACCACGGGACGACGCTGGCCGACCTGGCCACCGGGATCGCGCCGACCGAGTGCCCGGTCGGCTGCCGGCAGCTGTCCACCGGCAGCGACGTGCTGGCCCAGCTCAACGCCGGGGACGAGACACCGGCCGGGCCCACCTGGGTGTCGCTGTGGTCGACCGCCGACGAGACGGTGACCCCGCCGGACACCGCCCGGCTCGACGGCGCGCTGGACCTCACCGTGCAATCGGTGTGCGCCGATTCCCGGGTCGCGCACGGCCAGCTGCCCAGCGACCCGGTGGTGCAGGGGATCGTGCTGGCCGAGCTGGCGGCCGGGCCGCCGGCCGAGCTCGGCCCCGCCGACTGCACCCGGCTGCGCGCGGGCTGACCGCGTTCCGTCAGCCGGCCGGCGGCTCCGGGTAGGCCAGCGGGCAGCTGGGGGCCAGCGCCTGCTGGGTGTCGGGGTCCACCTCGGTGAGGAAGGTGGCGTGGAACCGGTTGATCATGTTGGACAGCCCGACGGTGAAGCAGATCTCGATGATCTGCTCCGGCGTGAAGTGCGCGGCGAGGTCGCCGTAGGTGCGGTCGTCGATGACGTCCATCCGGGTGGACCGCTGCGCGTAGCGGACGATCGCCGCCTCGTCGTCCCCGTAGATCCCCTCGGGCAGCGGATCGTCACCCAGGTGGGCGAGCTTGTCCTCGGTCAGCCCCGCCGCTCGACCGAGCAGCACGTGGGTGGGGATCTAGTAGTGGCACTCGTTGGTGACCGAGGCGGTCAGGTACGCGAGCTCCCGCTGGGCCGGGGTCATCGAGTTCTGGAAGTAGACGACCGTGCCGAACTCGACCATCTTCTGCAGCGCCCGGGGGTGGTTGGCCACCGCGCGGTACACGTTGGGGTCCACGCTGCGGCCGCGCGCCGCGGAGACCGCGTTGAGCACCTCGCGGGCCAGCGGGTCGGCGTTCTCGTCGTTGCTGTCCACCAGCGGTAGTCGGGCCATGCCGGTGAACGTAACCGGCGCCCCGGACGCCCGCCCGGCGACGATTTCCCGCGACTCGGGCAGTCTGACCCTGCGACAGCGACCAGCACGGGGACGGCGACAGGAGGCCATCGTGCCGCGACTGCGGGTGCACGACCCCTCGATCTCACTCGACGGCTACGGCGCGGGCCCGCGCCCGCGCCCGCGGGAGGCCTCCCGTGGCTGAGCTGGTCTACTCCGCGATCACCTCGCTGGACGGCATGGTCGCCGACGCCGACGGCAACTTCGACTGGGCCGAGCCCGACGAGGAGGTGCACGCCTTCGTCAACGACCGGGAGCGGTCGGTGGGCACCTTTCTGTGCGGCCGCCGGCTCTACGAGGTGATGGTGGCCTGGGAGACGATGGACACCGGCCCGGACCAGCCGCCCGTCATCCGCGACTTCGCCCGGATCTGGCAGGCGGCGGACAAGGTCGTGTACTCCACGACGCTGCCCGCGGTGTCCAGCGCCCGGACCCGGCTGGAACGGACCTTCGACCCGGACGCCGTCCGGCAGCTGACGGCCGGCGCGGACCGGGACGTGAGCGTCGGCGGTCCCGGCCTCGCCGCCGCCGCCTTCCGGGCCGGGCTGGTCGACCAGGTGCACCTGTTCGTCAACCCCGTGGGGGTCGGCGGCGGCACGCCGGCGCTGCCGGCCGGCCTGCGGCTGGACCTGGCGCTGACCGAGGAGCGCCGCTTCGGCAACGGGGTGGTGTACCTCCGCTACCAGGTGCGCGGCCGTTAGCTGGTGACGTCCTTGGTGGTGAAGTTGGCCCACGCCGCGCCGAGCAGCACCACGACGTAGACGGCCTGCAGCCCCAGCCCGCGGACGATGTCGCGCCACAGGATCGGATCGCGGAAGAAGTCGACGAAGGCCAGCCAGTACCGGGTCGGCAGGTACGGCGCGATCGACGACGCGGCGTCCAGGGTGAACAGCAGCGAGGAGGCGATCAGCACCGCCAGCGCGCCGAGCATCGCAGCCAGCGGGGAGTCGGTCAGGGTGGAGAAGAACAGCGCGAAGGCGGCCACCCCGAGCATCGAGACGGCGACGTAGCCGATCGCCAGCACGGTGCGTTCCACGATGTCGGCGGAGGTCAGCGACGTGCCCGACAGCGCCGTCCCGCCGACCGGCTGCACCTCGAAGAACAGCCGGCCGACCACGTAGCCGACGGCCGCCACGACCACCACGGTGACCAGCACGAACGCGAACACCGAGACCAGCTTGGCGACCAGCAGCCGGGTCCGGCCGGCCGGGCGGGCCAGCAGGTAGCGCAGCGTGCCGGCCTGCGCCTCGCCCGCGACGGCGTCCCCGGCGATCAGCGAGACGGCGATCGGCAGGAACAACGGGAGCACGATGGCCAGCGCGGCCAGCGGGTACAGCGTGCCGTTGGTCAGCACCGCGGACAGGAACGCCGGGCCCTCCCCCGGCCGCGGCGCCAGGTCGGTGAGCGCCATCAGCACGGCCACCAGCACCGGCAGCGCGTTGAGCAGCCCGATGGTCACCCAGGTGCGCGGACGGCGGAACAGCTTCCGCAGCTCGACGGCGATCACCGGCGCGCCCTCCCCTCGCCCGCGTCCACCCGGTCGGCGCTGGTGCCGGCCGCGGCGAGCACCACCTCCTCCAGGCTGGGCCGCTGCAGCGCGAGCCCGGTGACCGGCACCCCGGCGGCGACCAGCGCGGCGTTCACCTCGGCCGGGTCGGCGCCGCGCACCACCGCCCGGGTCCCGTCCAGCGACAGCACCCGGCCGTCCAGCGCCGCCCGCACCCGCTGCGGGTCGGGGGTCTCCACCACGGTGGCGCCGGTGGGCGCGGTGAGCCGGGCCAGCTCGTCCTGCAGCACCAGGCGACCGCGGTCCAGCACCCCCACCCGGCTGCACAGCTGCTCGACCTCGGCCAGCAGGTGGCTGGAGAGGAAGACGGTGGTGCCGCTGCGGTGCAGCTCCAGCAGCAGGTCGCGGATCTCGTGGATGCCCTGCGGGTCCAGCCCGTTGGTCGGCTCGTCGAGGATCAGCAGCTCCGGCCGGCGCAGCAGCGCGCCGGCCAGCCCCAGCCGCTGCCGCATGCCCAGCGAGTACGCCTTCACCGGACGCCGTCCGACCCCGGCCAGGCCGACCTGCTCCAGCACCGTGCCCACCCGGGCCCGGCGGGTCCGGCGGGAGCCGCCCGGCCCGGCCGCGTCCAGCAGCGCCAGGTTCGCCCGCCCGGACAGGTGCCCGTAGGCCGCCGGGCCCTCGATCAGCGCGCCCACCCGGGGCAGCACCCGCCGGGCGGCCTTCGGCATCGGGCCGCCCAGGAGCTGCACCGTTCCGGCGGTGGGCAGCACCAGGCCGAGCAGCATCCGGACCGTGGTCGTCTTGCCCGAGCCGTTGGCGCCGAGGAAGCCGTAGACGTCACCCTCCCGGACGTCGAGGTCGATGCCGTCCACCGCCCGCACCGCGCCGAACCGCTTGACCAGGCCCCGGGTGGCGATCACCGCAGCGTTCCCGGTCACCGGTCTCCTCTCGTGGGAGGCAGCCCGGCTGCCGCGGCGGCGAGTGCGTCGAGGCTGACGGTGCCGGCCAGCAGCCAGCTGCCGCCGCGGCCGCCGTCGACCAGCATGAGGCCGAGCGGGCCGGCCGCGATCCGCACCCCCCGACCGTCGATCACCGACTCCGGCGCGCGGTTCAGGGTGACGCGCAGCCCGGCGGCGGCCCGGCCCGGCAGCGGTGCGACGGCCAGCAGGGTGACCCCGCGGCCGTAGACGCCGACCGCGCCGGGGGCACCGGGCAGCACTCGCCGGTCCAGACCGGCCAGCGTGGCCGGCAGCGGAACGGCGACCGCGCGGCGGGCGGTGTCGAGCAGGTCCTCCTGCTGCTGGTCGAAGCGGACGTCGGCGCCCGGCGGCGGGGTGAACGCGGTGACCGACGCGGCGGGGGTGCCGAGGTCCAGGCCGAGGAAGCTGGTGTCCAGCGCCGGCCCGCCGCCGTCGGTCTGCCCGCCGTACACCTGCACCCGCAGCGGCACACCGCGGGCGGCGTCCACCCACACGTCCACCCGGGACACCGATGCGGCCTCGTCGGTCGGCACGACGCGCAGGCCGAGGGCGTCGCGCCCGGCCACCCGGGCGGCACCGATCCGGGACAGCTCGTCGTCGGCGGCCTCGGACAGCAGCCGGCGGCCCAGCGCGCGGGGCAGCAGGTCCGGCGCGGACGGCAGCGCCAGCGGCAGCTCCTCGGTGCGGGCGGCGGCGTCCTGCTCGTACTGCCAGGTCCAGGTGCCGGCCGCGTCCCGGTGCACGCCGGTCTCGCCGGTGGCCGAGACGACGTCCACCCGCCAGTCGTCGGCCGAGCGGTACCAGGCGCGCATCGTCGTCCGGTCGCTGAGCAGGTCGGCGGCGGAGGTGAGCTGGTTCCCCACCGGCAGGCTCAGCCCGCCGGCGGACTGCGCGTACCCGGAGAACGGCACGTCCACCGAGGCCAGCGCCCGGGCCCGCAGCTCCCCGGCCGGGGCGGCGGCGTCCGAGGCGGGCAGCGCGCCGATCAGGGCGGGCAACGCCAGCAGGACGGCGACCACCGCGGCGACCAGCGCCCAGCGCCCAGCCGCACCTCGTCCACGCCGGGCCACGACTCACGGTACGTCGCGGCATCCCCGACGGTTCACCGCCCGGGTGGATGCACAGCGTAGGCACAGGACGCCGCCGTCCCCGCCCGATGCCTTACCGGATGCCGTCCCACAGCGCGCGCTGCTCGGCACGCGGATCCGGGACCACCCCGCTGATCTCCCCGAAGGCCTGCACCGGGCGCGTGCCCAGGTCGTAGGCCGGCCAGCCGGGGTCGCCGCCGCCGACGAACGCCACCCAGGCGGCGTGCATCGCGTCGGCCAGTTCCTGCGGGGCGGACGGACCGGTCAGCGGTTCCAGGCCGGCGCTGCCCAGCGTGTCGAAGACGAACGCGTACTCCAGGGCGTGGCAGGCGCCCAGCCGGCCGCCGAGCTGCGGGGTCGGCCAGGTGAACTCGTACATGAAGGTCCGCCCCGGCGCGCCGGCCCGCGCCTCCGCCAGCCGCACCGCCGGGATCCGGAAGAACCAGTCCGTGCCCACCTTGATCAGCAGGTCGCCGGGCGTGCCGGCCGGGAAGTCGGCCCGGTAGGCGGCGAGCGCGGCGTCCGCCGGCGCGCCGTAGCCGGCCAGCACGAGGCGCAGCAGCTCCTCGGTCACCAGGTCCACCAGGCCGTTCGGCACGAGGAAGAATGCCTGCTCGTCGGTGTTGGTGCCGACCAGCAGGTCGACGCCGGATCCCGCGCCGGCCGCGATGGCGGTCAGCGGCAGCGACGGCAGCTCGTCGCCGTCGATCACCGGCTCGAACACCATCGCGTTCACCGTGATCTCGCCCCAGCGCGACGGGTCCGGCGCCGTCGCGGCCTCCCGGATCAGGGACTGCTGCGCGGCCACCAGGTCGGGGATCGGCACCGCGGCCAGCGCCTCCCGGGTCAGCGGCACCTCGAGCCGCTCGGCGAGGTACCCGGCCACCCGCCGCGCCGTCCCCGGCGACAGCGCGTGCTGCCCGGCACCGCTCTGCGCGATCGCGGCACGGAAGAGCCCGGCGGCCCGCGGCATCGACAGCAGCGAGGTCACGCTCATCGCCCCCGCCGACTCGCCCCCGATCGTCACCCGGTCGGGGTCGCCGCCGAAGGCCGCGATGTTGTCGCGCACCCACTCCAGCGCCGCGATCTGGTCCAGCAGCCCGCGGTTGACCGGGCCGCCGTCGTCGAAGTGCAGGAAGCCGTCGACGCCCAGCCGGTAGTTGATGGTCACCAGGACGACGCCGTCCCGGGCGAACGCCGTCCCGTCGTACTGCGGCACCGCGCCCGAGCCGTAGACGAACGATCCGCCGTGGATCCACACCAGCACGGGCAGCCCGGCGGCCGCCGGGTCCGGCGTCCACACGTTGAGGTTCAGCACGTCCTCCCCCGGCACGACCGGCTCGGCGAGCAGCTGGTCGAACGGCGCCGGATAGGGCGGCTTCAGAGCGGTCGGGCCGTACTCGGTGCAGTCGCGGACGCCGTCCCAGGCCGGTGCCGGGGCCGGCGCGGCGAAGCGCAGGCCGCCGAACGGCGGTGCGGCGTACGGAATGCCCTTGAAGGCGACCGCCGGGCCGCTGACCGTGCCGCGGACGGCGCCTGACGTGGTGGTGACCTCGAGCTGCATGTCCGAGGTCTAGCCGATCAGCGCGCCGGCGCTGCATCCGGGGTGCCCGATCCGGGCGTAACCGGGCGACGACGCGGTTCTCGGTCGCGTACGGCGGCGTTGCTGGGCGACAGCACCGTTCTCGGCCGGGTGACCGGGCGTGCGGCACCCGGGCGGGCCGCCTAGCGTCGGACCCATGCCTGCCCCCATCAGCGACGCGGTGGTCGTCGACGTGCTGCGCCGGGTCGACCGGATCAGCACTCCGCTGGTGCAGCGCCTGGGCCGGCCCCCGCAGCTGCCCCCGGCCGAGCGCGCCGCCTGGTGGGCCGAGCGGGTTCCCCGGGTGGCCGCGGGGGTGTCCGCCGCTCCCCGGTTCGCCGGCAAGCTCGCCGACCTGCTGCCGCTGCAGAACACGGTGGGCTCGGCGGTGCAGGCGGTCGTCGTCCTCGGGGTGGCCGGCGAGCACGGCCTCACCGACCCGGCCGACCGGGTGGCGCTGCTCGCCCGGGTGCTGCTGGGCCGCGACCTGCCCGCCGACCGGGTCGAGCCGCTGCTGCAGCGGGCTCGGGGCACCTACGCCGAGGAGGCGTTCGGCGCCCGGGACCGCCGCCGCGGCCTGCGCGGGAACGTCCGCACCCTCTGGCGGGTGGCCCGGCTGCTGAGCCGGATCGACGGCGCCCTCGACGAGCGCCCCAAGGGCAAGCTGCGGCACCGGGCGCTGGCCAACCTGCCGGTGGTCGGCGTCCTGGGCGGCTACGCCGCCGAGCGGGAGGGGTTGCGCCGGGCGGCGGAGCAGGCCGGCACGGCGCTGTCCGGACCCGGCCTCACGACGGCCCCGGCCCAGCAGGGACGTCGCTGACCGGACCGCGCAGGTGGGTGACCGCGGCGTGCACGGCGGCGGTCACCGGCACGGCGAGCAGCGCACCCGGAACGCCCCAGAGCAGGCCACCCGCGGTGATCACCAGCGCCACCACGAACGCGTGCAGGCGCACGTACCGCCCGACCAGGAACGGCTGCAGGACGTGCGCCTCCACCTGGTTCTCCACCACCAGGACGGCGAGCATCACCAGACCGGTGGTGATGCCCTGGGTGCCGAAGGCCAGCAGGACGGCCAGGCCGCCGAAGACGACGGCGCCGAAGATCGGGATGAAGCTGCCGAAGAACACCAGGACCGCCAGCGGCGCCACCAGCGGAACCCCCAGCAGCAGCAGCGCGCACCCGATCACCACGCCGTGGAAGACGGCGATCAGGAACGTGCCCCGGATCCAGCCGGCGAGCCGTCCCCAGGCCGGCCAGGCGGCTGCCTGCACGCGGGCGCGGCCGGGAGGCGGCAGCCCGCCGAGGAGCCAGGCCCACATCCGGTCGCCGTCCACCAGCAGGATGGCCGTGAGCAGCACCGTGAGCACCGCCCCGGTGAGTACCTCGGCCGCGCTGGTCAGCCCGCTGAGCACCCCCTGGGTCAGCTCGGCGCGGTGCGACTGCAGCTCGACGACGAGCTGGTTGCGCAGGGACATCAGCGTCTGGTTGCTGACCGGGAGCTGGGCGACCGTGGCGCTGATCTGGTCCACCAGGGCCTGCCAGGAACCCGCTGCCCGGTGGACGACCCAGGCCAGCACGCCGCCGACCACCCCCAGCGCCACCAGCAGCGTCGTCCCCGCCGCCAGCGAGCGGGGCAGCCCGCGCCGCTGCAGGAACGCCACCGCCGGATGCAGCAGGGCGGTCAGGATCAGCGCGGCGGCCAGCGGCAGGGAGACCAGGTACAGCCGCCGGGCCAGCCACAGCAGCACGACCGCGGCGAAGCCGAGCAGCAGCAGCCGCCAGGCCCAGTCGGCGAGGTCGCGGACCAGCGGGGCGACGGGCAACCGGCCCGGACCGGCCGGCGGCTCCCCGCCGAGAGCACGATCCGCTGCCGCCAGCTCGAGCGGACGCGCCCCCGCCCGGAGCCCCAGGCCCGCCGGGCGGTGCGATCCCCGCGCACCGCCCCGGGACGGCACCAGCCGCCAAATCACCGGACCGCACCACAGCACCCACC
>JAICZD010000026.1 GCA_025933855.1 Modestobacter sp.
CTTCGGCGGCGAGGGCCTGCCCGACGGCACGATCGACCTGACCTTCGAGGGGTCCGCCGGCCAGTCCTTCGGCGCCTTCCTGCCGCGCGGCATCACGATGACGCTGTTCGGGGACGCCAACGACTACGTCGGCAAGGGCCTGTCCGGCGGCCGGATCGTCGTCCGGCCGGCGCTCGAGGCCACCTTCGCCGCCGAGGACGCGGTGATCGCCGGCAACGTGATCGGCTACGGCGCGACCGCGGGAGAGCTGTTCCTCCGCGGCCGGGTCGGCGAGCGGTTCTGCGTGCGCAACTCCGGCGCGCTGGCCGTCGTCGAGGGTGCCGGGGACCACGCGCTGGAGTACATGACCGGCGGCTCGGCGGTCATCCTCGGCCCGACCGGGCGGAACATCGCCGCCGGCATGTCCGGCGGTGTCGGCTACCTGCTGGACCTGGCCCGGCACCGGGTCAACGCCGAGATGGTCGACATCGAGTCGCTCGACGCGGAGTCCTCGCAGTGGCTGCGCGACGTGCTGACCCGCTACGTGGCCGAGACCGGGTCGACGGTGGCGCACGCGCTGCTGGCCGACTGGGGCCGCTGGTCGGAGCGGTTCAGCGTGATCATGCCGCGGGACTACCGGCGGGCCACCGAGGCCCGGCGCGCCGCCGAGGCGGCCGGCCACGACGTCGACCGCGCCGTGATGGAGGCCGCCCGTGGCTGAGTCGCCGCTCCGTTCCCCGCTCTCCCCGAAGGAGGCCCGCCGTGGCTGACTCCACCGGTTTCCTCAGGTACGACCGCCAGCTGCCGCCGCGGCGGCCGGTCGACCTGCGCCTGCTGGACTGGAAGGACGTCTACCTCGACCGGGAGACCGGTGAGGACGCCGTCTTCCCGGTGTCCGCGGTCCGCGAGCAGGCAGCCCGCTGCATGGACTGCGGCATCCCGTTCTGCCACCACGGCTGCCCGCTGGGCAACCTGATCCCGGAGTGGAACGAGCTGGCCCGCCGGGACGACTGGCGGGACGCCATCGAGCGGCTGCACGCGACGAACAACTTCCCGGAGTTCACCGGGCGGCTGTGCCCGGCCCCGTGCGAGGGCGCCTGCGTGCTCAACCTGCAGGACGCGCCGGTGACCATCAAGCAGATCGAGTTCGAGATCATCGACCGCGCGTTCGCCGAGGGCTGGGTGACCCCGCAGCCGCCGCAGGAGCTGACCGGCCGGAAGGTGGCCGTCGTCGGCTCCGGCCCGGCCGGGCTCGCCGCGGCCCAGCAGCTCACCCGGGCCGGCCACGAGGTGACCGTGTACGAGCGGGCCGACCGGATCGGTGGCCTGCTCCGCTACGGCATCCCCGAGTTCAAGATGGAGAAGCGCTACCTGGACCGCCGGCTGGACCAGATGCGCGCCGAGGGCACCCGGTTCGTGACCGGTGTCGAGGTGGGCGGTCCCGCGGCCGGCGACCTGTCCGTGGCGGAGCTGCGCGGCCGGTTCGACGCCGTCGTGCTGGCCGGCGGCGCGACCGTCGGCCGCGACCTCGACGTGCCCGGCCGGGAACTCGCCGGCATCCACCTGGCCATGGAGTTCCTGCCGCACGGCAACCGGCAGGCCCTCGGCGAGATCGACGACCCGCCGATCAACGCCGCCGGGAAGCACGTGGTGATCATCGGCGGCGGCGACACCGGCGCGGACTGCCTCGGCACCTCGCACCGGCAGGGCGCGGCGTCGGTCGCGCAGCTGGAGATCATGCCGGTGCCGCCGGACACCCGCAGCGAGCGCAACCCGTGGCCGACCTACCCGCTGATCCTGCGGGTCTCCAGCGCCCACGAGGAGGGCGGGGAGCGGCTCTACTCGGTCAACACCGAGCGGTTCCTCGGCCATGAGGACGGCCCCGCGCGGGGCAGCGTCCGGGCGCTGCTGGTGCACGAGGTGGAGATGGTCGACGGCAGGTTCCAGAGGGTCGAGGGCACCGACCGCGAGCTGCCCGCCGACCTGGTGCTGCTGGCCATGGGCTTCACCGGTGCGCAGCGCGAGGGCCTCGTCGACGGGCTGGGCGCCGAGGTCGACGGGCGCGGCAACGTCGTCCGCGACGCGGAGTTCATGTCCACCGTCCCCGGCGTCTTCGTCAGCGGGGACATGGGCCGCGGCCAGTCGCTGATCGTCTGGGCGATCTCCGAGGGCCGCGCCGCGGCCGCCGCCGTGGACACCTGGCTGACCGGCAACTCGATGCTGCCCCGCCCGGTCACCCCGACGGCCGCCCCGCTGCGATGAGAAGGACCCCCTCCTCCCCACCCCTCGCAGGCTCGGGGCGGTCCCCGGGAGGGGGCCGCCAGCCACTACGGTGATCCCATGTCTCGCCGCGCCAAGATCGTCTGCACGCTGGGGCCGGCGACCGGCACCCTGGAGCAGATCACCGCCCTGGTCGAATCCGGGATGGACGTCGCCCGGCTGAACTTCAGCCACGGCAAGCACGCCGACCACGAGCAGTCCTACCGGCACGTGCGGCAGGCCTCGGACAAGGTCGGCCGCGCCGTCGCCGTCCTCGCCGACCTGCAGGGCCCCAAGATCCGGCTGGGCACCTTCGCCGAGGGCCCGGTCACCTGGGCCACCGGCGACCGGGTCTGCATCACCGTCTCCGACGTCGAGGGCACCGCCGAGCGGGTGTCCACGACCTACAAGGACCTGGCCAACGACGTCCGGGTCGGTGACCGGCTGCTCGTGGACGACGGCAAGCTCGCCCTCACCGTCGTCGAGGTCGAGGGCCCCGACGTGTGGTGCCTGGTGCTCGAGGGCGGCCAGGTGTCCAACAACAAGGGTCTGTCGCTGCCCGGGGTCGCCGTCAGCGTGCCCGCGCTGTCGGACAAGGACGCCGACGACCTGCGGTTCGCGCTGTCGCTGTCGGTGGACTTCGTCGCGCTGTCCTTCGTCCGCCACCCCCGCGACGTCGAGCTGGTCCGCGAGATCATGCGCCAGCAGGACATCGAGGTCCCGGTCATCGCCAAGCTGGAGAAGCCCGAGGCGGTGGACAACCTCGAGGCCATCGTGGAGGCCTTCGACGGCATCATGGTGGCCCGCGGTGACCTGGGTGTGGAGCTGCCGCTGGAGAAGGTGCCGCTGGTGCAGAAGCGGGCGGTGCAGGCAGCGCGTGAGCGGAACAAGCCGGTCATCGTGGCCACCCAGATGCTCGAGTCGATGATCGAGGCATCCCGGCCCACCCGGGCAGAGGCCTCCGACGTCGCCAACGCCGTCCTCGACGGCGCCGACGCGGTGATGCTGTCCGGCGAGACGTCGGTGGGGAAGTACCCGATCGCGGCCGTGCGCACGATGGAACGGATCATCGACGCGGTCGAGTCCGACGAGGTCCACGTTCCGGAGCTGAAGCGGGCGTCCCGGTCCCGGTCGGGCGCGATCGTGCGGGCGGCCAAGGACGTCGGGGAGTCGATGGACGTCTCCGCGCTCGCCGCCTTCACCTCCACCGGGAACACCGCCCAGCGACTCGCGGCGCTGCACACCCGGCTGCCGATCCTGGCCTTCACCACCGATGCGCGGGTGCGCAGCCGGCTGGCGCTGTCCTGGGGGGTGGAGACCTTCATCGTGCCGGAGGTCACCCACACCGACGACATGGTGCGGCAGGTGGATTTCTCGCTGCTGTCCATCGGCCGGCTGAAGGAGGGTGACCGGGTCGTGGTCGTCGCCGGCAGCCCGCCCAACACGGCCGGATCCACCAACCTGGTCCGCGTGCACGAGGTGGGGACCGACGCGTGACGGAGCCCGGGTCTGCATCCGGGCAGCCCGGCTCACCGGCCGCGGAGCTGATGGCCGTCCTCGACCTGGAGGAGCGTGGCCCGGGGCTGTTCGTGGGGAGCACGCCGAGCGTCCGGCAGCAGCGGATCTTCGGCGGGCAGGTCGCCGCGCAGGCTCTCAGTGCCGCCAGCGCCACGGTGGCGGCGGAGCGGGCGGTGCACTCGCTGCACTCGTACTTCCTGCGGCCCGGTGATCCGCAGGAGGAGATCCGCTACGAGGTCGACGACCTCCGCGAGGGCCGGTCGTTCAGCACCCGGCGGGTGGTGGCCCGGCAGACGCGCACGGGCCGGGACGTCGCCATCTTCGCGCTGACCGCCGATTTCCATGCCGGCGAGCGGGCCGTCGTGGAGCATTCGCTGCCGATGCCGGACGTGCCCGGTCCCGACGGGCTGCCGGGGCTGTCGGAGGTCGTCGCCGCCCATCCCGAGGCGGCGGCGAACCTCATCTCGATGGGGCGGGTGGTCGAGCAGCGCTACCTGGCCGACCCGTTCGACCCGGAGCCGCGGGTGCCGCCGGACACGGCGCAGCGCGGCTGGTTCCGGGTCGCCGGCCGCCTCCCCGAGGACGACGCGGTGCACGCCGCCGCGCTCACCTTCGTCAGCGACCTGACGCTGCTGTCGGCCGGGCTGGCCCGCAGCGGCGGCGGTTGGGGCGGCGGCACGGTCGGCGCCAGCCTGGACCACGCGGTGTGGTTCCACCGCCCGATCCGGGCCGACGACTGGTTCCTGTACGAGACCGACAGCCCGGCGGCCGCCAGTGGCCGGGCCCTGTGCTTCGGCCACATCTGGGCGGCCGACGGCACCCACGTGGCCAGCGTGGCCCAGGAGGGGCTGCTCAGGTCACTCGGCTGACCGGTCGGCGGGCTCCCGGAGCTCGGGTACTCCAGCTTCGTCCCCGGCCCCGGTCGCGTCTCCATCTCCGGCCTGCCCGGGCAGGACGGCGTCCCCGGGCAGGCCGGCCGGCCCGCCGTCCATCGGGCCGGCGCCGGTCGGGACCTCGGCTGCCGGGTCCTCGGCTGCCGGGATCTCGTCTGCCGCCTCCTGGGCGGCCTCCGCCTCGGCCGGCGTGTGCTCGGAACGAGCCGCCGGAGCCGAATCCTCTGCCGCCCGCTCGGCCGCCGCCTGCTCGGCCGCCGCCTGCTCGGCCGCCGCGTGCTCGGCCGCCGCCTGCTCGGCCGCCGCCCGCTCGGCTGCTGCGGCCTCGGCGGCCTGGCGCGCCCGCTGCTCGGCCTCCGCCTGCTCGCGCTGCTCGGTTGCCCGCCGCTCGGACTCCTCGCGGGGGCGCGGCTCGTCTGCCTGCCGCTCGGCCAGCTGTTCGGCGAAGTCGTTGGCCAGCCAGTCGTGCGCCTCGCCGAGCAGGCTCCACAGCCGCTCGACGTGCGCCCGGGTGGTCGTGGGGCTGCCCACCGCCGCGCGCAGCACCACGGACCCACCGACGGTCGTGTGCGTGAGGAAGACCTCGCCGCCGTCGTTGAGCCGCTCCAGCAGGGTCATCGTGGCCACGTCCGCGTCCACCTCCGGTGCCCACCGCGGCTGCAGGCAGACGAGCGACAGCGGATGCGGGACGACCACGTCGAACCGGTCGTCGGACGTGGCCCACCCGGCGAGCTCCTGGGTCAGCGCGACACCGCTGCGCACGTGCTCGCGCAGTCCCTCGGCGCCGTACCAGCGCACCACGAACCACAGCTTGAGCGCCCGGAACCGGCGGCCCAGCTCGATCTGCCAGTCCCGGTAGTCGACGACGGCGCCGGCCTCGGTCGCGGCGTTGCGCAGGTACTCGGGGAGGATGGCCAGCGCGCCGGTCAGCGCGGCCCGGTCGGCGACCCAGAAGAGGGTCGCGTCGAAGCCGGTCAGCATCCACTTGTGCGCGTCGGTGGTGTAGCTGTCGGCCCACTCGACGCCCGCCTGCAGCGGCCGCAGCTCGGGCGCGACGGCGCTCACCCCGGCGTAGGCCGCGTCGACGTGCAGCCAGACGCCGTGGCGCTGGCAGATGGGGCCCAGCTCCGCCAGCGGATCGATCGCCGTGGTGGACGTCGTCCCCACCGTGGCGCACACCATCACCGGCACGAAGCCGCGTGCGACGTCCCGCTCCAGCCGGGCGGCGAGCGCGGCCGGGCGCATCGCCAGGTCGGCGTCCACCTCGACGATGCGGACGGCGTCGCTGCCCAGCCCGGCGATGCGCACCGCCTTCTCCATGGAGGAGTGCGTCTCGGCGGAGACGTACACGGTGTACTCGTCCGGACGCACGCCGGCGCGCAGGGTCGCGCCGCGGCTGGCGCGGTGCAGCGCGGCCAGCAGCGCCACCAGGTTCGCTCCCGAGCTCGAGTCCTGCACGACCCCGCCACCGCTGCCCGAAGACCGGAACGCCGCCGGCAGGCCCAGCAGGTCGGCGAACCAGTCGAGCACGTGCTGCTCCAGCTCGGTGGCCGCCGGGCTGGTCACCCAGGACATGCCCTGCACGCCCAGACCCGCCGACACCAGGTCACCGAGCACCGAGGGGCCGGAGGTGTTGGCCGGGAAGTAGCCGAAGAAGCCCGGGTGCTACCAGTGGGTGACCCCGGGCAGCACCACGCGGTCCAGGTCACTGAGGACGGCGGAGAACGGCTCGCCCTGCTCGGGGGCGGCAGCCGGCAGTGCGGCGCGGACGTCGCCGGGGGCCACCTGCGAGCGGACGGGGAAGGACTCCACCCGGGCCCAGTAGTCGGCGATCCAGTCGACCACCTCGTGGCCGTGCTGCCGGAACTGGTCAGGGGTCATGTGGCCGGTCACGGGGTCACCGTATTGACCGGCACGCCCCGTCGTGGCCACCGGGGCGGCTCTGCGGTAGTGGGGACGGCACGTGGCCGCGGTGCGGGGTCTTGTCGGGAGGAGTGGGGCCCGGAGGGTCCCGCGATCGAGCGGCGCAGCGGCTCTCACCAACCGGGGACGGCACGTGGCCGCGGTGCGGTCCGCAGGACCGCAATATTGTCGTGCCCCCGGTGCGACTCGAACGCACACTGCGCGGGTTTTGAGTCCGCTCCCTCTGCCGATTGGGGTACGGGGGCCGGTCGCCCGGGCTCGGGCTCGGGTGCCGCCAGAGCCTATCCGGCAGTCGGCCGGCAGCTTCAGTGGCTAGGCTCTGCGTCGTGACCAGCGAGCCGATCCGTGTCCTCATCGCCGAGGACGAGGCGCTCATCCGCCTCGACCTCAAGGAGATGCTGGAAGAGGAGGGCTACGTCGTCGTCGCCGAGGTGGGCGACGGGCAGGCCGCCGTCGAGCAGGCCCAGCAGTTGCGGCCCGACCTCGTCGTCCTGGACGTGCAGATGCCCGTCCTGGACGGCCTCTCGGCCGCCGAGCAGATCGCCGCGGCACGCATCGCGCCGGTCATCGTGCTCACCGCCTTCAGCCAGCGTGAGCTGGTCGAGCGGGCCCGCGACGCGGGCGCGATGGCCTACCTGGTCAAGCCGTTCTCCAAGAACGACCTGGTTCCGGCCATCGAGGTCGCGCGGGGCCGGTTCCTGGAGATGACGGCGCTGGACGCCGAGGTGGGCGACCTCAGGGAACGGCTGGAGGCCCGCAAGGTCGTCGAGCGCGCCAAGGGCCGGCTGATGGCCGAGCGCGGCATGACCGAGGCCGAGGCCTTCCGCTGGATCCAGCGCACGGCCATGAACGAGCGGACGTCGATGAAGGCGCTTGCGCAGGCCATCCTGGACACCGATCTGGCCGCCGATCCGGCCTCCTCGGCGGGGCCCACCAGCAGCTGACCGCAGTCGGCGCGGGTACCTGGCACCGGCACCGGTCCCCGTCCCGGCCGGCGGGCGTCCCGGTGTCACGCGGGGTCTGCGGCAGGTCGCGCTCCGGATCCGTCCAGATCACGACCTCATCACGGTCCATGTCGAGGGGGACGTGCTTCCGGGACCAACGGCTAAGTTCCACGGACTGATCGGGCCCGACCGGCACGTCCGCCGGGCGGGGCCCGATGGCGATGGAATGGACACTGGGAGTTACTTGATGCGCACAGGCACATTCGCCCGCGCGTTCGCAGTCTCCGGCGCCGCTCTGCTCGCGCTGACCGCCTGTGGTGGCGGCAGCGACTCGGGCGGCAGCGACAGCGGGAGCGCGGACGCGAGCAGCAGCGGCGGCGGCGAGAAGCAGGTCAACGTCTACGGCACCGACGGCAACATGGGTAACGCCCTCGGCGAGGACTTCACCGAGAAGGGCGCGCTGGCCGGGATGAAGGGCACCCTGCCGCTCACCGAGCTCGGCGGCGACTTCAAGGACCGGCTCAAGCAGCTCAACCCGCAGCTGCAGGACTACAACTACTCGGGCGAGTCCTACGACGCCGTCGTGCTGACCGCCCTGGCCGCGCAGATGGCCGGCACCAACCAGGCGACCGCGTTCGCCCCGTACATCAACGGCATCACCGTCGGCGGCGACAAGTGCTCGGACTTCGCCTCCTGCCTGAAGATCATCAACTCCGGCGGCAACCCGGACTACGACGGCATCACGGGTCCGCTGAGCTTCACCGACGCCGGTGAGCCGGCGCAGGCGAGCTTCGGGCTCGAGCAGTTCGGCGAGGACAACAAGATCGACGACTCGAAGACCGAGTTCGTCATCGCCGGTGACGTCGCGAACGCCACCAAGGACGAGGGTCCGGCGCCGGCGGCTCCGGGTGCCACCGGCGCTCCGCTGGTGATCGGCACCCTGCTGCCGGAGACCGGCAACCTCGCCTTCCTCGGCCCACCGGAGGTCGCCGGTGTGCAGCTGGCGATCAACGACATCAACGGTGCCGGCGGCGTGCTGGGCAACCAGGTGAAGCTGGTCACCGGTGACTCGGGCGACACGTCGACCGACACCGCCACCCAGACCGTCGACCGGCTGCTGCAGTCCGGTGCCAACGCCATCATCGGCGCGGCGTCGTCCGGCGTGAGCCAGTCGGTGATCAACAAGATCGTCGGTGCCGGCGTCCTGGAGTTCTCCCCGGCGAACACCTCGGACATCTTCACCACCTACGACGACAAGGGGCTGTACTTCCGCACCGCGCCGCCGGACACGCTGCAGGCCCGGGCGCTGGCCGACCTGATCGGCGCCGACGGGAACAACACCGTCGGGATCCTCGCGCTGAACGACCCCTACGGCACCGGTCTGGCCGACAACACGGAGAAGAACCTCGTCTCCGACGGCCTTCCGCAGGAGTCGATCAAGAAGATCATCTACGACCCGCAGGCCGCGAACTACGACTCGGAGGTCGGGCAGATGGCGCAGTTCAGCCCCGACGCCATCGTGGTGATCGGCTTCGAGGAGTCCTCGAAGATCATCCAGGGCCTCAACGCCCAGGGGGTCGGGCCGCAGCGCTGATCCGCTGATCCCGTAGCACCCGCACCGCATCGCGGCCCGGTCTCCCTCGGGAGGCCGGGCCGCCGTGCGTAGCGGTGGATCATCGAGCGGGCGCACCGGGTCGCACCCCACCATCCGCGGGCGTTCCCGCGGGAACGCGGTCGCGGACAACAGGCGGTCCCGCGGGAACGCGATCGCCCGGTCTCCACCCGCCCGGCCTGGCGGCGACCGATCCGGGCCCGCCCGTCAGCGCGTCCGGATGAGCACCCGGCCGGCCGCCCGGCGTTCGTCCAGCTCGCGGATCGCCGCGGCGGCGTCCTGCAGCGCGAAGAGCGGGCCGAGCTGCGGGTCGATCGCGCCGGACTCGATCAGCGGCAGCAGGTCGCGCCACTGGCGGCGGGGGTAGTCGGGCTCGGTGGCCCAGAACTCCGCCGAGGCCACGCCGAGCACGGACGTGTTGGTCAGGAGCAGCCGGTTGACCTTGACGGTGGGGATCTCGCCGCCGGTGAAGCCGAGCACGAGCAGCCGGCCCTCACGGGTCAGCGAGCGCAGGGAGTCGGTGAACCGGTCCCCGCCGACCGGGTCCACGACGACGTCCACCCCGCGGCCACGGGTCAGCCGGCGGACCTCGTCGCGGAAGCCGTCGACCGGCACGGCGTCCTGCGCTCCGGCCGCCCGGGCGACCTCGCCCTTCTCGGGCGTGGACACGACCGCGACGACCCGCGCGCCGTAGGCCGCGGCCAGCTGGCAGGCGGCGGTGCCGAGGCCGCCGGCGGCGCCGTGCACCAGGACGGTCTCGCCCTTCTTCAGCTGCGCGCGGCGGGTCAGCGCGAAGTGCGCTGTCAGGTAGTTCAGCGGCAGTGCCGCCGCCTTGTCCAATGGCAGGCCGTCGGGCAGTGGGAACACCATGCTGCCGTCGACCGCGACAGTCTCGGCGAAGCCGCCGGTCATCGGCATGGCCGCCACCCGGTCCCCGGCGCGGAAGCCGCCGGCGTCGGCCCGCACCACTCCGGACACCTCCCAGCCGGGGGGAAACGGCAGGTCGGGACGGCGCTGGTACAGGCCCCGGGTCTGCAGCACGTCCGGAAAGGTGACACCGGCGTAGTGGACGTCGATGAGCACCTGGTGCGGCTCGGGCGCGGGCTCCGGCCGCTCCCGTAGCTCGACGGCATCCGGCCCGGTGAGCGCGGTGATCACGGCAGCACGCATGACTCACGCTAGAGCGACCCGGAGCAGCCCACCAGATGACACTTCCCGGCGGGGACCGCCGGCGTGGTGGGTGCCGCTACTGGGCCTTGGCCAGCGTCCCCAGGTAGAGCTCGATGACCTTGGGGTCGTTCATCAGCGAGCGGCCGGTGTCGGTGTAGGCGTTGCGGCCCTGGTCCAGCACGTAGCCGCGGTCGCAGATCTGCAGGCAGCGGCGGGCGTTCTGCTCCACCATGATGATCGACACCCCGGTCGCGTTGATCCGGCGGCAGCGGATGAAGACCTCGTCCTGGTAGGCCGGCGACAGCCCGGCGGACGGCTCGTCCAGCAGCAGCACCGACGGGTCCATCATCAGCGCCCGGCCCATCGCCACCATCTGCCGCTCGCCGCCGGACAGCGAGCCGGCCTTGCCCTTGCGGCGCTCACCGAGCAGCGGGAACAGGTCGATGACGTAGTCGAAGCGCTCTTTGAAGGTCTTCGGCCGCAGGTACACGCCCATCTGCATGTTCTCCTCGATGGTGAGCGAGGGGAACACGTTGTTGTTCTGCGGCACGTAGCCGACGCCCAGGGACACCAGCCGGTGTGCCGGGGCGGAGGTGATGGTCTCTCCGCGCAGGGTGACCGAGCCCGACCGGACCGGGATCAACCCGAACAACGCCTTGAGCAGCGTGGACTTGCCGGCCCCGTTCGGGCCGATGATGCCCACCAGTTCGCCGTCCTGCAGGTAGAAGTCGCAACCGCGCAGGATGTTGACGCCGGGCACGTACCCCGCGACCAGGTCGTCGGCGCGGACCAGCGCGTCCTCCGCCAGCCGGGTGTGCTCCTCCCGCGTGGCGGCCTTCTCAGCGGGGGAGAGGTCCTCGGTGGCGCCGGCGGCGTCGGCGGCGGGGCCGCGGCCGGAGTCCACCTGGAACATCGGGTCCTCGCTGGCCGGGTCGTCCAGGGTGCTCATCGGTCGGTCCTCTCGGGGTTCGGCCGGTCGGAGCTGAGCACGTCGGCGTCGGTGCCCTCGTCCCGGGCGATGGCGGCCGAGGCCTCGGCGAGCACCCGGTCCTCCTCCTCGACCGTCAGCGGTGCGTCGTGGTGGGCGCCGAGGTACGCGTCGACGACTGCGCGGTTCTGCGAGATGGACTCCGGTGGCCCCTCGGCGATCACCTTGCCCGCGGCCATGACCACGACCCAGTCGCTGATGTCCCGGACGACGTCCATGTCGTGCTCGACGAAGATCACCGTCATGCCCTCCTCGCGGAGGTTCTTCACGTGCCCGAGCAGGCTCTGGGTCAGCGCCGGGTTCACCCCGGCCATGGGCTCGTCCAGCATGACCACCTGCGGGTCGCTCATCAGCGCCCGGGCCATCTCCAGCAGCTTGCGCTGGCCGCCGGAGAGGATGCCCGCGAAGTCGTCCTTCTTGGCGTCGAGCTTGAAGCGGCGGAGCAGGTCCATCGCCTTCTCGGTGTTGGCGGCCTCCTGCTTGCGCCAGGTGCCCGGCAGCAGGGCGCTGAGGAAGTTCTCGCCGCGCTGCTGCTGGGCACCCAGCAGCATGTTCTGCATCACCGTGAGCCGGGACAGCGCCTTGGTGAGCTGGAAGGTGCGGACCACGCCGAGCCGGGCCACCTGGTGCGGGGACAGCTTGCCCAGCGAGCGGCCGTCGTAGGACCAGGTGCCGGTGTTCGGCTGGTCGAACCCGGTGAGCAGGTTGAACAACGTGGTCTTGCCGGCGCCGTTGGGGCCGATCAGCCCGGTGATCCCGCCGCGCTGGATCTCCAGGTGGTCCACCGACACCGCCGTCAGGCCACCGAAGGTGCGGGTCACACCGTCCACGACGATGGCCGGGTCGGGCTTGGCCACGCCGACCTCCCACGGCAGATCCTTCAGCGCCGCCTGGGCGAGCCGCTGGGGGCCGCGGTCGGACCCTGATCCCCGGGCAGGCACGGCCGCTGCCTCGCCGGGGCCGGCCGCGTGCGCGCCGTGGGCTGCTGGCTCAGCGGGCATCGAGCATCACCTCTCGTCGGTCACCGAAGATGCCCTGGGGCCGGAACACCAACAACAGCATGAGCCCCAGGCCGACCAGCACGAAGCGGATCTGCGCCACGTCGGTGGAGGACAGCAGACCCTCGGGGATCACGCCGTTGGAGATCAGCGCGCGCAGCCCGGTGTCGGCGAACTGCAGCAGGAACAGCAGGATCATCGAGCCGAGCACCGGGCCGAGCACTCGCGCGGCGCCACCGAGGATCAGCGCGGCATAGGCCAGGAAGGTGTTGGCGCTCTGGTACTGGTCCGGGATCGCCGACCCGGTGCTGACGGCGTACACCATGCCGCCGAACGCGCCGATCACGCCGCCGAGGACCAGGGACTGCATCTTGTAGGCGTAGACGTTCTTGCCCAGCGCGCGGACGGCGTCCTCGTCCTCGCGGATGGCCTTCACCACCCGCCCCCAGGGGCTGCGCATCAGCTGCCAGGTCAGCAGGCTGAACAGGATGACCAGCACCCAGCCGATCAGCGCGACCCACAGCTCGCCGCCGCTCCAGGTGGTGCCCAGGATGCGGTAGCGGTGCTGGGTGTCCCACGGAGCCAGGTCCATGAAGTCGCCGTTGAACGCCGCCAGCCCGCGGGTGCCGCCGGTGACCGGGGTGGCCGACACCGATCGGAACACCAGCCTGAGCCCTTCGGACGTGGCGATGGTGACGATCGCCAGGTAGTCCGCCCGCAGCCGCAAGGTCGGCAGGCCGAGCAGCAGGGCCAGCGCGACGGCGGCGGCGACCCCGACCACGACACCCACCCAGAAGGGCAGCCCCCACTGGCTGACGGAGATGGCGATGCCGAATCCGCCGAGCATGGCGAAGGCGATCTGCCCGAAGTTCAGCAGACCGGTGTAGCCGAAGTGGATGTTGATCCCGATGGCGAGCAGGGCGAAGAAGATCGCCTGGAACCCGAAGAACGCCTTGCCGGCGATCGCGAACGCGTTGAGGAGGTCCGACATCGCGGTCAGCCGATCCGGGCTCGGCTGCCCAGGATCCCCTGGGGCCGGATGATGAGGATGACGATCAAGAGGAGCAGCCCTCCGACGTACTTCATGTCGTCCGGGATGACCAGGGTGGACATCTGGACGAACACTCCGACGATGACACTGCCGACCAGCGCGCCGTAGGCGGTGCCGAGACCGCCGAGGGTGACCCCGGCGAACATCAGCAGCAGCAGCCGGAACCCCATGTCCCACTGCACCTGGTCGGACAGGCCGAGCAGCACGCCGCCGAGCGTGGCCAGGGCCCCGCCCATCATCCAGACCACCAGGATCACCCGGTTGACGTCGATGCCGGAGCTCGCCGCCAGGTCCCGGTTGTCCGAGACCGCGCGCATCGCCTTGCCGATCCGGGTGCGCTGCAGCATGACCGCCACGAGCACCAGCACGATGACCGAGATGATGATCGAGAACAGCGACCGGTTGGTCAGCGAGAAGGCGCCGTAGGAGACCGCCCGCTGGCTCTGGTAGTCCCCGTAGGGGTTGGAGAAGCCGCCGTAGACGATCTGGATGAGGTAGCGCAGGAGCAGCGACAGGCCGATCGAGACCACCAGCGCGGCGACCAGGCCGGTGCCCCGCCGTCGCAGCGGCCGCCAGATGCCGCGCTCGTTGAGCGCCCCGACAGCCGCGCCGACCACCATCGCGATGATCGTGGCCGGGATCAGCGGTACCCCGGCCCGCACGTTGATGTACCAGGCGATGATCGCGCCGATGCTCACCAGCTCGCCATGGGCGAAGTTGACCAGGCCGGTGGTCCCGAAGATCAGGGACAGGCCGATCGCGCAGACGGCGATGAGCAGGCCGAACCGGAGGCCGTCCACGAACAGCTGGACGGCGCGGATCGTGCCACCGCCGGAGTTGGCGCTGCCGTCGGAGAGACCGAAGTTCACCGGCTGCGAGCGGCCGGGATCCACGGTCACCGTGCGGGTGTCACCACCGGACCCGAGCTTGACGGTGTCCGGCAGCGCGTCGGCGTCCAGGCTGATGGTGTACTGACCCGGGCCGGGCAGATCGACGGAGAACCGGCCGTTCTCGTCGGTCTCCACCGAGTCCACCTCGTCGCCGTCGGCGGTCTCGACGGTGATCCCCACGCCGGCGATCGGGCCACTGCGGCTGGTCTGCAGGGTGCCGACCAGCTTCTCGCCCGCGGCGCCGGCCACGCCGGGGACCACGGTGGCCAGAGCCATGGCGAACGCGGCGACCAGCAGGGCCAGGACGAGCGGGCGTCGCCCGGTGCGCCAGGCCCCGCGTGGGCCCGTCGGCGGAGGTGCTGCCGGCCGCGGCTCGGTGCCGGTGGTGCGTCCATTCCGGCGACGAGCACGGTGGGGCGCGTGCGTCACTCGACCTCCCAGCCCTTGGTTGAGCCGGGACAGTAACCCACCTGGCCACGGTGGCCGACCTCCTCGAACGCGCCGTGACCCATCTGCGACACGCCCGCGTACCGGCGGCGTCTGCGTCGGCGGGCGATCGGCGGCGCGGTGGCGGGTCGAGCTGCAGCTTGCCGCTCACCGCACGCCCCCGTGGGAACTTGAGCCCGAAAATGTCCCCGGACTTGAGCCCGAAAAAGTCCCGTCGTCGGTCCGGGAGCCGGCTGCCGGACCGCGGTCCGTCGACCGGCCGCCCGGCCCGGCGTGCAGCATCGCCGCCCACGAGCCGATCGTCTCGACTGCAGGGGGCCGCCGCGAGCCTGCGAGTGGTGGGGGGCAGCGGGGTCCTCTTACTAGGATCGCGGTCGATGTCCGCACCGGTCAGCACCTCCGCCGCCCCGTCCTCCGCCGTCCCCGAGCCCGACCCGACGGGCCCCCGGCCCCGGTTGCTGCTGCTCGACGGCCACTCGCTGGCCTACCGGGCCTTCTTCGCGCTGCCGGTGGAGAACTTCTCCACCACCACCGGCCAGCCGACGAACGCCGTCTACGGCTTCACCTCGATGCTGATCAACGTGCTGCGCGACGAGCAGCCCACGCACCTCGCGGTCGCCTTCGACGTGGGCCGCACCACCTTCCGCAGCGAGATCTACGCCGACTACAAGGCCAACCGGTCCGAGAGCCCCACCGACTTCCGCGGTCAGGTCAGCCTCATCCAGGAGGTGCTGGCTGCGCTGCACGTGCCGGTGCTCACCGCCGAGGGGTACGAGGCCGACGACGTCATCGCCACCCTCACCGTGCAGGCCGTCGAGGCCGGCATGGACGTGCTCATCTGCACCGGTGACCGCGACGCCCTGCAGCTGGTGAACGAGCACGTGACGGTGCTGTACCCGCGCAAGGGCGTGTCCGACCTGACCCGGTTCACCCCCGAGGAGGTCGAGGCCAAGTACGGCCTGACCCCGGTCCAGTACCCCGATTTCGCCGCGCTGCGGGGCGACCCGAGCGACAACCTGCCCAGCATCCCGAGCGTGGGGGAGAAGACGGCGGCCAAGTGGGTGCGCGAGTACGGGTCGCTCGACGCGCTCGTCGACCAGGTCGACACCGTCAAGGGCAAGGTGGGCGACAAGCTGCGCGAGCACCTGTCCTCGGTGCTGCAGAACCGGCGGCTCACCGAGCTGGACCGCACCGTGTCGCTGCCGATGGAGCCCACCCAGCTGGCCATCCAGCCGTGGGACCGCAACGAGGTGCACACCCTCTTCGACAACCTGCAGTTCCGGGTGCTCCGCGACCGGCTGTTCGCCACGCTCACCAGCGCCGAGCCGGAGGTCGAGGGCGGGTTCGACGTCGCCGAGGACGTGGTCGGTGCCGGTGGGCTGGGCGACTGGCTGGCGGCGCACGCCCGGACCGGGCACACCGGGGTGGTCTTCCGCGGGACGTGGGGCCGCGGCACCGGCGAGCTGACCGGCCTGGCGCTGGCCGCGGCCGACGACCACGCCACCTTCGTCGACCTGACCGACCATCCGCGCGGCGCCGGCCTGGACACCGCCGACGAGCAGGCGCTGGCCGCCTGGTTGGCCGACCCGGACACCGCGAAGGTGGTGCACGACGTCAAGGGCCCGCTGCTGGCCGTGTGGGCCCGCGGCTGGGAGCTGGCCGGCATGGTCAGCGACACCGCGCTCGCCGCCTACCTGGCGCTGCCGGGGCAGCGGTCGTTCGACCTGGGCGACCTGGCGGTGCGCTACCTCAAGCGCGAGCTCAAGGACGACGCGGCGCCCGAGCCCCAGCTCACCCTGGACGGCCTCGGTCCCTCCGAGGAGGAGGTTGCCGCCGAGGCCCGGCACGCCGACGTCCTCAAGGCGGTTGCCGTCAACGACCTCTCCGACGCCCTGGAGCAGGTGCTCGGGCAGCGCGGCGGCGACCACCTGCTCGGTGAGATCGAGCTGCCGCTGACCCGGGTGCTGGCCGCGATGGAGCGCCGGGGGATCGCCGCGGACCTGGACTTCCTGCACGAGCTGCAGAAGGAGTTCGCCGCCGGGGTCGCCGACGCCGCGCAGGAGGCATACGCGGTCATCGGCAAGGAGATCAACCTCGGGTCGCCCAAGCAGCTGCAGGCGGTGCTGTTCGACGAGCTCGGGCTGCCGAAGACCAAGAAGAACAAGACCGGCTACACCACGGACGCCGACGCGCTCAGCTCGCTGCTGGAGTCCACCGGGCACCCGTTCCTGGAGCACCTGCTGCGGCACCGCGACGTCACCCGGCTGCGCACCGTCATCGACGGCCTGATCCCCATGGTGGACGACGCCGGGCGCATCCACACCACGTTCCAGCAGACCATCGCCGCGACGGGGCGGCTGTCCTCCACCGACCCCAACCTGCAGAACATCCCCATCCGCAGTGCCGAGGGGCGCCGCATCCGGCAGGCGTTCGTGGTCGGCGCCGGCTACGAGTCGCTGATGACCGCCGACTACAGCCAGATCGAGATGCGGATCATGGCGCACCTGTCCGAGGACGCCGGGCTGATCGAGGCGTTCACGTCGGGGGAGGACCTGCACTCCTTCGTCGCATCGCGGGCCTTCGGCATCCCGATCGATCAGGTCGACCCCGAGATGCGGCGGCGGATCAAGGCGATGAGCTACGGCCTGGCCTACGGGCTGTCCGCGTACGGGCTGGCACAGCAGCTGCACATCACGCCGGAGGAGGCGCGCGGGCAGATGCACGCCTACTTCGAGCGCTTCGGCGGGATCCGCGACTCCCTCGACGGCGTGGTCGACGACGCCCGGCAGACCGGGTACACCGAGACGACGCTGGGCCGGCGGCGCTACCTCCCCGACCTGACCAGCGACAACCGGCAGCGCCGCGAGATGGCCGAGCGGATGGCCCTCAACGCACCCATCCAGGGGTCCGCGGCCGACGTCATCAAGGTCGCCATGCTCGACGTCGAGCGGGCGATCGCCGCGGAAGGGCTGCGGTCGCGGATGCTGCTGCAGGTCCACGACGAGCTGGTGCTCGAGGTCGCGCCGGGGGAGCGGGAGGCGCTGGAGGCGCTGGTGCGCCGGGAGATGGCCGGCGCGGCGCAGCTGTCGGTGCCGCTGGAGGTCTCGGTGGGCTTCGGCGCCAGCTGGGACGACGCCGCCCACTGATGGTGACCGTCGCGCACACCGCGCAGCTGGACGCGTCCGTGCTGCGCGAGGTGCGGCGCATGCTCGGGGAGGCATTCCTCCAGGACCGCGCGTCCGGGCACCCGGGCTCGTTCGACGACACGGACTGGGACCACGCCCTCGGTGGCCTGCACGTCCTGGTGCACGACGGGGGCGAGCTCGTCGGACACGGCGCGGTCGTGCTGCGACGGTTCATGCACGCCGGGCGGACCTGGCGGGTCGGCTACGTCGAGGCCGTCGCGGTGGCCGCCCGGGCGCGGCGTCACGGCCACGGCTCGGCGGTCATGGCCGCGGTGGCGGACGTCGTCCGCCGCGGGTACGAGTTCGGCGCGCTCAGCGCCACCGACGACGGCGTGCCGCTCTACCGCGCCGGCGGCTGGCAGCTCTGGCGCGGTCCCGTCTCCGCGCTGACGCCGTCCGGGCCGGTGCGCACCCCCGACGAGGACGGCGGGGTGTTCGTGCTGCCGGGCGCGGCCGCCCTCGACCTCGACGGGGAGCTCACCTGCGACTGGCGCGACGGCGACCTCTGGTGAAGGACCCCGATGCAGGGGCCGCTCGGTACGTCAGGGGGTGGCCGAGATCGGGGTTGTGGGCACCTTTCGTGGCCGACGGAGCCCTGCTTCCGCGATCTCGGCGCGGTCCGTCAGCCGGGTCGCCGGCAGACGAGGATGAGGGTGCCGGGGATCAGGGCTCCGCGCTCGGGTGACCACTGGCCCCAGGTCTGGGTGCGGCCCGGCGTCCACTCCGGCTCGATCAGGTCCTCCAGCACCAGCCCGGCGCCGACCACGGCCCGGACCCAGTCGCCGACCGTGCGGTGGTGCTCGACGTACACGGTCCGGCCCGACGCGTCGGTCTCCACGTACGGCCTCCGGTCGAAGTAGGAGGAGGTGACCTGCAGATCCTCGGGGTCGGGAGAGTCGGGCATCGGCCAGCGCATCGGATGGTTGACCGACGCCACGAGACGACCGCCCGGGCGCAGCACCCTCCGGACCTCGGTCAGGGTGCCCCGCGCGTCCGCGACGAACGGCAGCCCGCCGAACGCCGAGCAGACCAGGTCCACGCTGGTGTCGGCCAGCGGTAGCGCGCCGGCGTCGGCCTGCAGCAACGGCACCGGGACGGCGGTGGCCCGGTTGAGCTCGGCCGCGCGGGCGAGCATGCCGCCGGAGACGTCCAGGGCCACCACCTGGGCGCCGGCCCGGTGCAGCCAGCGCGCGCAGGCCGCCGAGCCGCAGCCGATCTCCAGCACCCGGCGGCCTGCGACGTCCCCGAGCAGGTGCGCGTCGGCCTCCCGCAGGCCTTCCGGGCACCACAGGAAGTCCACGTCGCCCAGGTCACCGCCGTGCTCGGCCAGGTAGGCGGGGGCCGCCGCGTCCCACCATCCCCGGTTCGCACGAGCCGATTCCGCCGGTCCGGCCGGCCTTCGGGTCACCCCGCCGGCGACGGGGTAGCCGTCGGAGGCCAGCGGCAGCCCGGGCGCGGGTCGGGAGGGCGGCGTCATCAGGCGCCGATCGTGACACGCCCGGAGCGGCCGCGGCGCACCGCAACCCCGGTGGACCGGACCGCCCCGACCTCCGTACCATGGGTTGTGCGCCAGAGGTCTGTGGTGCCGTGCCCTCCGCGCGGAGGGCCGCTTCCCGCCGTCTCTCCCGTGCACCTCCCACGGCCGGCCCGGTCGTGGACCGCCCTGTCCCTACGCACCCCCCGTCCGGAGCACTCGACCACATGACCTCCACCCAGGTCCGTCCTGACAGCACCCCCCAGATCGCGGTGAACGACATCGGCACCGCCGAGGACTTCCTCGCCGCGATCGACCAGACCATCAAGTACTTCAACGACGGCGACATCGTCGAAGGCGTGATCGTCAAGGTCGACCGGGACGAGGTGCTGCTGGACATCGGCTACAAGACCGAGGGCGTCATCCCCTCGCGTGAGCTCTCCATCAAGCACGACGTCGACCCCAACGAGGTCGTCAAGGTCGGCGACGAGGTGGAAGCCCTGGTCCTCCAGAAGGAGGACAAGGAAGGCCGCCTGATCCTGTCCA
>JAICZD010000149.1 GCA_025933855.1 Modestobacter sp.
GAGCGGTGGCTGCGCGACCGGCACACGCTGGGGTACGAGATCGACGGGGTCGTCGTCAAGATCGACCAGGTGGCCCTGCAGCGCCGGCTCGGCTCCACCAGCCGCGCCCCCCGGTGGGCCATCACCTTCAAGTACCCCCCGGAGGAGGCGACCACGAAGCTGCACGACATCCGGGTGAACGTCGGGCGCACCGGGCGGGTCACCCCGTTCGCCTTCATGGAACCCGTCAAGGTCGCCGGCTCCACGGTGCAGCTGGCCACCCTGCACAACGCCGCCGAGGTGAAGCGCAAGGGCGTGCTGATCGGCGACACCGTCGTCATCCGCAAGGCCGGCGACGTCATCCCCGAGGTGCTCGGCCCGGTCGTCGCCGCGCGCACCGGCGACGAGCGCGAGTTCGTCATGCCCACGCACTGCCCCGAGTGCGGCACCGAGCTGGCCTTCGAGAAGGAGGGCGACGCCGACATCCGCTGCCCCAACGCCCGGTCGTGCCCCGCGCAGCTGCGGGAGCGGGTCTTCCACGTGGCCGGCCGCGGTGCCTTCGACATCGAGGTGCTCGGCTACGAGGCGGCGATCGCGCTGTTGCAGGAGCACCTGCTCACCGACGAGGGCGACATCTTCTTCCTCGACGAGAGCGCGCTGTGCCGCACCGAGTTCTTCACCAAGAAGGACGGCACGCTGTCGGCCAACGGCCGCCGGCTGCTGGCCAACCTGCAGACCCGCAAGGACGTTCCGCTCTGGCGGGTCCTGGTGGCGCTGTCCATCCGGCACGTCGGCCCGACCGCGGCGCAGGCCCTGGCCCGGGAGTTCCGGTCGATCGACCGGATCATGGCCGCCGGGGAGGAGGAGCTCGCCGCCGCCGAGGGGGTCGGCCCGACGATCGCCGCCGCGGTGCGGGACTGGTTCACCGTCGACTGGCACCGCGAGGTCGTGGACAAGTGGCGGCGGGCCGGCGTCCGGATGGCCGACGCCGAGGACGACGCGGCTCCCGGGCCGCTCACCGGGGTCACCGTCGTGGTCACCGGCTCGCTCCGCGACCACAGCCGTGACCAGGCCATCGCCGCCATCCAGGAGCGCGGTGGCAAGGTCACCGGCTCGGTGTCGAAGAAGACCGGTTTCGTGGTCGTGGGCGCCGACCCCGGCAGCAAGTACGACAAGGCGGTGGCCGCCAAGGCGCCGATCCTGGACGACGACGGGTTCGCCGTGCTGCTCGAGCAGGGCGCCGACGCCGCCCGCGCCGTCGCCACCATCGGCTAGGCGGGCGGCAGCCGGGCGACGGTGGCGGCGATGCCGGTGAGATGGGCGAACCGCAGCAGCTCCGAGCGCCGGAACGCGGGCCCTCCGGAGCGGCCCACCAGCACCGCCGTCCCCGCGTCGTCCAGCGGCGAGGCCATCATCTCCACGGCCAGCTCCTGCCAACGGGCGGGCACCCATGCCGACTCGCTGGGCAGCAGCAGCGGAGAGGTCAGCGGCAGCCACGGCAGCGGCACCCCGTCGAAGGACGGCGCCGCGTCGGAGGCGGAGAGCACCGAGACCGGCCCGCGCGGCGGGCCGTCGAGGACCACGGCCCAGCCGCTGTGGAACACCCGCGGCAGCTCGGCGGCCAGCAGCTTCGCCGTGCCGGTACCGGCGTGGGCCAGCTCCTCCAGCAGGTGCAGCTCGCGGTGGGTGTCCAGCGGGCCGGCGAAGGGCCGCAGCGACTCCACCCGGACCCCCGGCACGGCGGTCACCGCGGTGATCAGGCTGTCGGCCACCCGGTCGGGGGGGAGCTCCACCACGACGTCGTCCACCGCGGTGCCCGACCCGCGTTCCAGCACGTCCACCGAGACGATGTCGATGCCGGCCCGGCCCAGCGCGGTCGCCACCGCGCCGAGGGCGCCGGGGCGGTCGGGGACCACCAGCCGCAGCAGATAGGACACGGTTCCTCCGATGCCGGGGTGAGCCGACGGCCGCCTTCAGGGGCCCGCCGCGAGCGTGCGAGTGGTGGGGAGAAGGGGGTCCTTCAGCGATCACCGTCGATCGCGAGTGGGCCCAGCCTTGCGCATCAGGGGCCCCGGTGGCCAACCTGGGCCGATCGGGGCCCCGACGTCCCCCCGTAGAGTGGCTGGTCGTGGAGCGCAGTGGACGCCGGTCGATCCGGCAGCCGGAACGGCGGACGGTCGAAGCATGAGCAGCCTGTCCCGCGCTGAGGTGGCACACCTGGCCCGGCTGGCCCGGCTGGCCGTGACCGACGAGGAGCTCGACCGGTTCGCCGGCCAGCTCGACGTCGTGCTCGCCGCCGTCGCCCGGGTCGGTGAGGCCGACGTCGCCGACGTGCCGCCCACCTCGCACGTGGTCCCGCTGACCAACGTCTTCCGGCCCGACGAGGTGACCCCGAGCCTGCCCCGTGACGTGGTGCTGGCCGGTGCGCCCGCCGCGGAGGACGACCGCTTCCGGGTGCCGCGGATCCTGGGGGAGGAGCAGTGAGTTCGGCGATGGCGACGCGCGAGCGAGCATCGCAGGGAGCGCCGGCGACCGAGGAGCGGAACGAGCGCGGAGTCGAGCAGTGAGCACCGACCTGACCCGGCTGGACGTCAGCGCGCTGACCGGGCTGCTGACGTCCGGTGAGGTGAGCGCGGTGGAGGTCACCCGCGCCCAGCTGGACCGGATCGCCTCCGACGACGCGCGCCTGGGCGCCTACCTGCACGTCGAGGGCGAGGCCGCGCTCACCGCCGCCGCGGCCGTCGACCGGGCCCGGGCCGGCGGCGCGGAGCCCGGCCCGCTGGCCGGGGTGCCGATCGCGCTCAAGGACGTCATCGTCACCGAGGGCGTGCCCACCACCAGCGGGTCGAGGATCCTGGAGGGCTGGCGGCCGCCCTACGACGCCACCGTCGCCGCGCGGCTGAAGAGCGCCGGCACGGTGCTGCTCGGCAAGACCAACATGGACGAGTTCGCCATGGGCTCCTCCACCGAGAACTCCGCCTTCCGGCCGACCCGCAACCCCTGGGATGCCGACCGCGTCCCGGGCGGCTCCTCCGGCGGTTCCAGCGCCGCCGTCGCGGGGCACCTGGCCCCGTGGGCGATCGGCACCGACACCGGAGGCTCGATCCGGCAGCCGGCCGCGCTCACCGGCCTGGTCGGGCACAAGCCGACCTACGGCTCGGTCTCCCGGTACGGCCTGATCGCCTTCTCCTCCAGCCTGGACCAGGCCGGGCCGATGGCGCGCACGGTGCTGGACGCGGCCGTCCTGCACGAGGCGATCGGCGGGTACGACCCCCGCGACTCCACGAGCATCGACGCACCCGTGCCCGGGCTCGTCGCCGCCGCCCGCGACGGTGCCCGCGGCGACCTGGCCGGCCTGACGGTCGGCGTGGTCACCGAGCTCGGCGGCGACGGGCACCGCGACGGCTACGACGACGGCGTCCTGGCCCGGTTCGCCGAGGCGGTCGCCGTGCTCACCGACCTCGGCGCCGACGTGCGGCCGGTGTCCTGCCCGTCCTTCGACCTGGCCCTGCCGGCGTACTACCTGATCGCACCCAGCGAGGCCTCGTCCAACCTGGCCCGGTTCGACGGCGTCCGGTTCGGGATCCGGGTCGGCGACGACGGCACCCACGACCTGGACGAGGTCATGGCCCTCACCCGGGAGCAGGGGTTCGGCCCGGAGGTCAAGCGCCGGATCATCCTGGGCACCTACGCGCTGTCCAGCGGCTACTACGAGGCCTACTACGGGCAGGCGCAGAAGGTCCGCACGCTGATCACCCGGGACTTCACCGCCGCCTACGCCGGCGTCGACGTCCTGGTCAGCCCGACCAGCCCCACGGTCGCCTGGCCGATCGGCGCCCGGGTCGAGGACCCGATCGCGATGTACGCCGCCGACCTGTGCACGCTGCCGGCCAGCCTGGCCGGCGTGCCGGCGATCTCGGTGCCCTGCGGGCTGTCCGAGGGGCTGCCGGTGGGGCTGCAGGTGATGGCCCCCGGCCTGGCCGACGACCGCTGCTACCGGGTCGCCGCCGCCCTCGAGGCCGCGCAGGACGCCGCCCGCGGGCACCGGCTGCTCGACGAGCTGGTGGCGGCGTGAGCGGCCCGCTGAAGGCGGCCTGGGGCCTGGTCGCGTTCGTCGTCGTGGTCGGCGCCGTGCTGTGGATCGCCACCGGCCAGGCCGTCTTCGCCGTCTTCATCGTGCTCGGCGTGCTGACCGGGATCGGCGCGTGGCTCACCGGCCGCAGCGTTTCGGCCGCGCCGACCCGCCGCAAGGAGCAGAAACCGTGAGCACCGACCGTCTCGTCGACCTCGACGAGGTCATCACCCGCTACGAGCCGGTGATCGGCCTGGAGACCCACGTCGAGCTGGGCACCGCGTCGAAGATGTTCTGCGGCTGCTCGACGACCTTCGGTGCCGAGCCCAACACGCAGACCTGCCCGGTGTGCCTGGGGCTGCCCGGGTCGCTGCCGGTGGCCAACGAGGCTGCCGTCGCCGCGACCATCCGGATCGGCCTGGCGCTGGGGTCGCGGATCGCGCCCTGGTGCCGCTTCGCCCGCAAGAACTACTTCTACCCCGACATCCCGAAGGGCTTCCAGACCAGCCAGTACGACGAGCCGCTGTGCGTGGGCGGGCACCTGGACGTCGAGCTGGACGGCGAGACCTTCCGGGTGGAGATCGAGCGGGTGCACCTCGAGGAGGACACCGGCAAGAACCTGCACGTCGGCGGGTCCACGGGGCGCATCCACGGGGCCGACCACTCCCTCGTGGACTACAACCGGGCCGGCATCCCGCTGGTGGAGATCGTCACCCGGCCGGTCCCCGGCGCCGGGGCCAAGGCGCCGGAGGTGGCCCGCGCCTACGTCACCGAGCTCCGCGAGATCGTGCAGACCCTCGGCGTCTCCGACGTGCGGATGGAGCAGGGCAGCCTCCGGTGCGACGTCAACCTGTCGCTCAACCCGGTCGGCGCCGCGGAGTGGGGCACCCGCACCGAGACGAAGAACGTGAACTCGCTGCGGTCGGTGGAGCGCGCCGTCCGGTACGAGATGCGCCGGCAGGCCGCCGTGCTGGACGGCGGCGGCCGGGTCGTGCAGGAGACCCGGCACTTCCACGAGGACACCGGGTCGACCTCCTCCGGGCGCAGCAAGGAGGAGGCCACCGACTACCGGTACTTCCCCGAGCCGGACCTGGTGCCGATCGCCGCCGACCCGGCCTGGGTGCAGCAGCTGACCGACGCGCTGCCGGAGCTCCCGGCGGCCCGCCGGGCCCGGCTGCGGGAGGAGTGGGGCATCTCCGCCACCGAGATGCAGTGGCTGGCCAACGCCGGCGCGCTCGGCCTGGTCGAGCAGACCGTGGCGGCCGGTGCCTCGCCCGCCGACGCCCGCAAGTGGTGGCTCGGCGACCTGGCCCGGCGGGCCAACGAGGCGGGCACCGAACTCGGCGAGCTGGCCATCACCCCGGCGCAGGTCGCCGAGCTGGCCGGCCTGGTCGACGCCGGCACGATCAACGACAAGCTCGCCCGGCAGGTGCTGGACGGCGTGCTGGCCGGCCAGGGCGGCCCGGCCGAGGTCGTCACGGCCCAGGGGCTCGCGGTGCTGGGGGAGTCCGACGAGCTCGTCGCCGCGGTCGAGGCGGCCATCGCCGGAGCGCCCGACGTCGTGCAGAAAGTGCGCGGCGGCAAGGTGCAGGCGCTCGGGGCCCTGGTCGGGGCGGTCATGAAGACCACCCGCGGCACGGCCGACGCCGGCACGGTCAAGCGCATGCTCGAGGAGCGTGTGCTCAACGGTTGAGCGACGGGGTCCTCTTTCTACAGCGGCGAGTCGGCGGCCGAGGACGGCGGGAGGACCCGCAGCACCTTGTCGTCGTCGGCCGACGGGACGCCCACGCCGTCCCGGTTGGAGGTGGTGACCCACAGCGCGCCGGAAGGCTCCAGCGCCACGGTGCGCAGCCGCCCGTACCGGTCGGCCAGGAAGTCCGTCGGGTCGTCGACCGGGGCGCCGCTCCCGTCCAGCTCGGCGATGACCACCTTGCGCCCGGTGAGCGCGCCGAGGAAGACGTAGGGGCCGGAGACCGCGCAGCCGGCCAGGCCGGCCTCCGCCTCGGGCACCCGGAGCACCGGTGCCACGCCTCCGGGCCCCTGGTCACCGCCCGCGGTCAGCGCGTCGAACTCGTCGGGCCCGGTGGCGCTGTCGTCGGTGGCGCGCACCTCACCGTTCCCGCCGACGCACAGGGCGGTGACGTCTCCGTGCCCGCGACTGAACACCGGGCCCGCGCCCACCGGCCGGCCGAACACGTCCACGGCCAGCACCTTGCCGGCCAGCGAGGCGGGGTCCGCGGCCAGCGCCGGATCGCCGGCGTCCCCGGTGCCCACGTACAGGGTGCCGTCGCGGCCGAAGACCAGACCGCCGCCGTTGCGCTCGGGGCCGCGCGGAATGCCGGTCAGCACCGGGTTCGGCGTCCCGCCGACCGGAAAGCGCACGACCCGGTTGTCCGTGGCCGTGGAGACGTAGGCGTAGAACAGCCCGTCCTGGGGGAACGTGGGCGACAGCGCCAACCCCAGCAGGCCGCCGTCCCCGGCGGTGTCCAGCCCGGGCACCGTCATCAGCTCGCGGACCGGGGACCGGTCGGGGAAGACCTGCAGCAGCCGGCCGGTGTCCCGTTCGCCGACCACCGCCGTGCCGTCGGGCAGCACGACCAGCCCGGTCGGCACGCTGAGCCCGGTGGCCACGACGTTGGGGTCGCCGGCCTGGTCCTCCCTGCTGCCGGGGGTGGACGGCTCTCCGGGCACCGGGGCCGGGGCGGAGCTGGTCGGCGGGCCGACCTCCGGCGGAGCGCCCTGCGGAAGATCGCGGAAGGGCCCCGAGGGGTGGTAGCCGCCGCCGCAGCCCGCGGTGAGTGCGCCGGCCAGCACGGCTGCGGCCAGCGCGGTGCCGCGTGCCGCCCTCCGCCGTCCCACCCCGGCCACAGTACGTGCGGGACCCGGCCTAGGGTCGGGAGCCGTGCCCGACGCCAGCCCCGGACCCCACCTGGACCTGCCCGCCGACGAGACGCTGCACGTGCTGGTCCCCTCCGCGGCGCTGGCGGAGGCCGTGCAGGCGGTCTCTCCCCGGGTCCGGGCGCACCGCTGGCAGCCGTCCGACGGGGCCCCGACCGGGGAGGCGGCGCAGGCCCAGGTGCTCGTGCCCGGCAGCGGGGACGACCTGCCGGCCGACCTGCTGGCGGCCCTGCCGCGGCTGCGGCTGGTGCAGCTGACCAGCGCCGGTGCCGAGAAGTTCGCCGGCCGGCTGCCGGAGGGTGTCGTGCTGTGCAACGCCCGCGGCGCGCACACGCCGGCCACCGCGGAGTGGGCGGTCGCCGCCGCCCTCGCCGCGCAGCGCGGCATTCCGCACTTCAGCCGCGAGCAGGACGCCGGGCGCTGGTCGCCGCGCACCGAGCACACGATGGTCCGCGCCCGGGTGCTGGTGGTGGGCGCCGGTGACATCGGCCGCACCATCGGCGCGATGCTGGCCGGCTTCGAGGTCGACCTCACCTTCGTCGCCCGGACGGCGCGCGACGGCGTCCACGGCACCGAGGAGCTGCCGCAACTGCTGCCGACCGCCGACGTGGTGATCCTGATCGTGCCGGTCACCCCGGAGACCACCGGCATGGTCGACGCGGCCTTCCTGGCGTCGATGGCCGACGACGCGCTGCTGGTCAACGCCGCTCGCGGAGTGGTCGTCGACACCGATGCGCTGCTGGCCGAGCTGGGGTCGGGCCGGCTGCGCGCCGCCCTCGACGTCACCGAGCCCGAGCCGCTGCCCGCCGGGCACCCGCTGTGGCAGGCGCCGGGACTGCTGCTCACCCCGCACGTGGGCGGTGCCGTGCCCGAGACCGACCAGCGGGCCACCGCCGCGGTCACCGGTCAACTGGCCCGCGTGCTGGCCGGCGAGCCGCTGCAGAACGTGGTGACCGAGTACTGACGGAGTACTAGGGCGCGGGGATGCGGCCACCGGAGGCCGCGGCCAAGCGTGGCAGGTCCCGCACCCGCAGACCCGGCAGCCGCACCTGCGTGCCCTCCGTGGTCACCAGCCA
>JAICZD010000126.1 GCA_025933855.1 Modestobacter sp.
CGCGGGCCAGCCCGGCGGTGGCGACCAGGTACACCGCCGCGGCCACCGCGGACAGCAGGTAGGCCAGCGGCGCCTCGTGGAACTGCGTGCTGAGCTGCACGGTGGCGCGGGCGCCGGCGGCCACCGCGAACAGCGCGTAGAGGGCGACCAGCACCCGGCCCGGCCCGCGGGCGGTCGCTGCACCGTCCGCCGCCGGGTCCGCCGCCGGCGAACCGAGGGACCCGTCCTCCCCCGACCGGACCGGCTCACCCACCGGTGGCCTGCCACAGCTGCAGCAGCCGCCACAGCATGACCGCGACGGCGGCCGCGGCCACTCCGAGGACGGTGCCGGCCCAGCGGGTGGGCTCGGTGCGCGCCCACAGCAGACCGGCGACGGGCAGCAGGACGACGGTGCCCAGGTAGGCCAGGAAGGTCGCCAGCTCCACCGGACGCCGCCCGCCGGCCAGCCCGGCGACCGCCACGCCGGCCTGGACCAGCAGGACCAGCTCGAGCGCCGCCGCCCCGGCCAGGTGCGCTCGCCCGATCCGGCGGCGCAGCAGGGTCGACAGCGCTCCCAGCAGGGCCACGGCGACGGCCAGCACGGTGGCGGCGACGACCAGCGCCGGGCTCACCGCCGGCGTCCGGTTCGGAACGGGTGCACCGGCACATCCTCAGGGTCAGCGGTGCACGGAGGACATGTCGGGGTAGCGGTCGCCCGCGGTGGCGCCGCGCGGAGCGGCCTCGTCCAGCCGGCGCAGGTCGTCCTCGGTGAGCTCCACGTCGGCCGCACCGGCGTTCTCCTCGAGGTAGGCCACCCGCTTGGTGCCGGGGATCGGCACCACCGCCGGGTTGCCGGACCGGTCGGACTGGGCCATCACCCAGGCCAGCGCCAGCTGGGTGGCGGTCACGCCCTTGTCCTCGGCGATCTCCCGGACCCGGTCGACCAGCTGCAGGTTCCGGACGAAGTTCTCGCCCTGGAACCGCGGGTTGTGCCGGCGGAAGTCGTCGGGCTCGAGGTCGTCGATGCTGCGGATCTGCCCGGACAGGAAGCCGCGCCCGATCGGTGAGTACGCCACGAAGCCGATGCCCAGCTCCGCGCAGACGGCGAGCACGCCGTCGTCCTCGGGGTCGCGGGTCCACAGCGAGTACTCCGTCTGCACCGCGGTCACCGGCTGGACGGCGTCGGCCCGGCGGATGGTGTCCGGCGCCGCCTCCGAGATGCCGGCACAGCGGATCTTGCCCGCCTCGACCAGCTCCGCCAGGGCTCCCCAGGTGTCCTCGATCGGCACGGAGGTGTCCACCCGGTGCTGGTAGTACAGGTCGATGACGTCCACGCCGAGCCGCTCCAGGGAGGCGTCGCAGGCCGAGTGGACGTATTCCGGCCGGCCGTTGATGCCGAGCCGCGAGCCGTCGGGGTTGCGCTGGTTGCCGAACTTGGTGGCCAGCACCACCTCGTCGCGGCGGCCGGCGATCGCCGAGCCCACCAGCCGCTCGTTGGTGAAGGGGCCGTACATGTCCGCGGTGTCCAGGAAGGTGACGCCCAGGTCGAGTGCCCGCCGGATGGTGCGTTCGGCCTCCGCCTGGTCACCGGTGCCGTAGAACTCGCTCATCCCCATGCAGCCCAGTCCCTGGGCGGAGACGGTCAGGTCGCGGAGTCTGCGTGTCTGCATGCGGTTCTCCTGCCCGCGCCGGGCGGCGCCCAACCGGTCGCGCGCTCGTCGCGCGCCCGCCCGTTCCACGTGGAACCACCCGCACACCGGCCGCGCCGATGGCATGCTGCCCGGGGTACGGCGCCGGGACGGCGGGTGCCCGCCGACCGGGCGCCGGGAAGGGGTGCGGTGATCGGGTACCTGGCCGCTGCGCTCGGTGGCGCGCTCGGCGCGCTGGCCCGCTGGGGCGTGGGGACGGCGCTGCCCCACTCCCCCGGCGACTGGCCGTGGGCGACGCTGCTGGTCAACCTGACCGGCTGCCTGCTGCTCGGTGCCCTGCTGGCCGTGCTGCTCGCCCGCTTTCCGCGCCATCCCTGGCTGCGGCCGCTGCTGGCCACCGGCGTCCTCGGCGGCTACACCACCTACTCCACCTTCGCCGTGGACGTCGTGCAGCTGGCCGACGCCGGCGCCTGGGCGGCGGCCGCCGGCTACGTCGTCGTCTCGGTGCTCGGCGGGGTGTTCGCCGCCTCGGCCGGGTTGCGGCTCGGCCGCGCCGCGCTACCCGCCCGCGAGTCGGTGCCCGCGGAGCCGGCCGCCGCGGAGCCCGCCGCCGGGGAGCGGCGCTCGTGACCCCGCTGCTGGTGGCGCTCGGGGCGCTGGCCGGGGCGCCGCTGCGGCTGCTGGCCGACCGGGTGGCGGTCGCCCGCCGCGGGCCGGGCAGCGTGCTGGGCACCCTGGTGGTCAACGTGGCCGGCAGCGCGCTGCTCGGCGTCCTCCTCGGTCTGCGGAACGTCTCCCCTGCCGTCCTCGCCCTGGTGGGGACGGGCTTCTGCGGCGCCCTGACCACCTTCTCCACCTTCGGTTACGACGTCGTCCGGCTGGTGGAGGAGCGGGCGCTGCTCCGGGTGGCCGGCTACCTCCTCGGCACCGTGCTGCTCGGCATCGCAGCCGCGGCAGCGGGCTGGGCACTGGCCCGCGGCTGATCGGCCGCCCCCAGCGGGTGCGCGCGGGGCGCCGTCCTCAGTAGGGTCGGCACCGGTATGGGACAACAGACGCACGGCCAGCAGCCCGATGCCGACAGCCCGGTGGTGGTCGTGGCGAACCGGCTGCCGGTCGACCAGGTGACCGAGCCCGACGGCACGGTGCACTGGCAGCGCAGCCCGGGTGGCCTGGTGACCGCGCTGGAGCCCTTCGTCGCCGGCCGCGGCGGGGCCTGGGTGGGCTGGTCCGGGTCCGCCGGGGCGGCGCCGGAGCCCTTCGAGTCCGGCGGCATCCAGCTGATGCCCGTCGAGCTCTCCGAGGAGGAGGTGGACGGCTACTACGAGGGCATGTCCAACGCGTCGCTGTGGCCGCTGTACCACGACGTCGTGGAGAAGCCCGAGTACCACCGCCACTGGTGGGACACCTACGTGCGGGTCAACCACCGGTTCGCCGACCGCGCCGCCGAGGTGGCCGCCGAGGGCGCCATCGTCTGGGTGCACGACTACCAGCTGCAGCTGGTGCCCGCGCTGCTCCGCCAGCGCCGGCCCGACCTGACCATCGGCTTCTTCCTGCACATCCCCTTTCCGCCGTACGAGCTGTTCACCCAGCTGCCGTGGCGCTCGGCGATCATCGAGGGCCTGCTCGGCGCCGATCTGATCGGCTTCCAGCAGCCGGCCGCCGCATCGAACTTCGTGACCCTGGCCCGCCGGCTGCACGACCTGACCACCAAGGGCAACACGGTGAGCTACGACGGCCGCACGGTGACCGCGAAGGCCTTTCCGATCTCCATCGACGCCCGCGCCTTCGACCAGCTGGCCGCCTCCCCCGAGGTGCTCGCCCGGGCTTCGGCGATCCGCGAGGAGCTCGGCCACCCGGACAAGATCGTGCTCGGCGTCGACCGGCTGGACTACACCAAGGGCATCGCCGTCCGGCTGGAGGCGTTCGAGGAGCTGCTCGAGGAGGGCCAGCTGGAGTCGCCGTCCACCGTGCTGGTGCAGGTGGCCACGCCGAGCCGGGAACGGGTCGAGCACTACGTGACCATGCGGGAGACCATCGAGCAGCAGGTCGGGCACATCAACGGCATCTACAGCACGATCGCCGGCTCCGCCGTCCGCTACTTCAACCAGTCGATGCCGCGCGAGGAGCTCGCCGCCCTGTACCGGGTCGCGGACGTCATGCTGGTGACGCCCTACCGCGACGGCATGAACCTGGTCGCCAAGGAGTACGTGGCCGCCCGCGGCGACCTGCGCGGCGCGCTGGTGCTCAGCGAGTTCGCCGGCGCGGCCGCCGAGCTCCGGCAGGCGTTCCTGGTCAACCCGCACGACATCGCCGGGGTGAAGGCCCAGCTGCTCAGGGCGCTGCGGGTGGAACCGGCCGAGGCGGCCCGCCGGATGCGGGCGATGCGCCGGCAGGTGTTCCGGCACGACCTCGACTTCTGGGCGAACTCGTTCTTCGACTCGCTGAAGGCCCAGGTCTAGGCCGCGATGGCCGGGACGGCGGTGGACGCGGAGCTCGGGCGGGCCCTCGATGCGCTGGCCCGGCGCCGCCCGCTGCTGCTGGCCAGCGACTACGACGGCGTGCTGGCCCGGCTGCGCGACGATCCGGCGGCCGCCGTTCCCGAACCCGGCGTCGGCGACCTGCTGTCCCGGCTGGCCGCCGTGGGCGGCGTGACGGTGGCGCTGGTCAGCGGCCGGGGCGTCGACGACCTGAGGACGACGAGCGGCTTCCGCGGGCCGTTCCGCTGGATCGGCAGCCACGGTGCGGAGTTCGACGGGCCGATCACCGGGGAGCCGGCCGCCCGCCGGGACGCGCTGGCCGACGCCCTGGCCCCGCTGGTCGCCGCCGTCCCCGGCGCCCGCCTGGAGGTCAAGCCGGCCAGCGTGGCCGTGCACGTGCGGACCGTTGCCGACCCGGTCGTCGCCGACCGCCTGCTGGCGGAGGTGGCGGCCGGGCCCGGTGCGGATCCGGCGCTGACCGCCAAGCCGGGGAAGGCGGTCCTGGAGCTGGCGGTGACCGATGCGGACAAGGGGTCGGCGGTGACCCGGCTGGCCGCCGAGCTCGGCGCGGCGGGGGTGCTGTACCTCGGCGACGACGTCACCGACGAGGACGTCTTCCGCGTGCTGCCGGACCCGGCGGTCACCGTGAAGGTGGGCGGCGGCCCGACCGCCGCCCGGCACCGGGTGGACGACCTGACCGGTGTCCACGCCGTCCTGGAGCGGCTGGTCACGAAGCTGGCCGGCTGACCGGGCCCGGCCGCGGGTTCCGTCACTGACGTCAGGCCGGCCGCCCCTTCCCCGCAAGAATGCGGCTGCGGTAACCCGCACATCGTGTCGACAAATGCATGAATGACCGCCGAATGGCGGTCACCGTGCATTCTCGGTCGTTGCCGGAAATGCGCGGCCGCACCGGAGAATTCACCTCAAGGTATGAGAACCCGTGCCGAAGAACCCATCGCCGAGCGGGGCGGGCCCGCCCGGCGCACCAAGGGGATGAGGCAGGCGTGGAAGGTCTGGACGACATCGTCGAGGAGTTCCTCGTGGAGAGCCACGAGAACCTCGACCAGCTGGACCAGGACCTGGTGGCCCTGGAGCAGGACCCGCGATCGCGGGAGCGGCTGTCGAGCATCTTCCGGACGATCCACACCATCAAGGGCACCAGCGGCTTCCTCGCCTTCAACCGGCTGGAGGAGGTCGCGCACGTCGGGGAGAACCTGCTCTCCCGGCTCCGCGACGGAGCCCTGGACCTCACTCCGCACCGCACCGACGCGCTGCTGCAGATGGTCGACTGCGTCCGGGCCCTGCTGACCGCCATCGAGGCCTCCGGTGGGGAGGGCGGCGTCGACGTCGCCCGCACGGTGGCGTCGCTGAGCGCGGCGCTGGACGACGCACCCCCGGCAGCCGCTCCCCCGGCTCCCGCGCCGACCGCCAGGACGGCGGCCAAGCGCACGCGCCGGGCCCCGGCCAGGAAGGCCGTCACTCCCAGGGCCGTCACTCCCGGGGCCGTCACTCCCGAGGCCCTCGCTCCCGAGGCACCCGATACCCCGGCCGCCGTCCCGCCGGCCGTGCCGGGACCGGCACCGGAGGTCCGGCCGGAACCCGCCGACGCCGGCCGCCGCGGCGTCGCCGACAGCACCATCCGGGTCGACGTCGACCTGCTCGACGCCCTGATGCTGCTCGTCGGCGAGCTGGTGCTGACCCGCAACCAGATCGTGCAGTACGTCGGCCGGCAGACCGACCAGGACCTGGTGCGGGCCTCGCAGCGGCTGAACCTCATCGCCAGCGAGCTGCAGGAGGGCGTCATGAAGACGCGCATGCAGCCGATCGACCACATCTGGTCCAAGCTCCCCCGCGTCGTCCGCGACCTCGGCCTGCAGTGCGGCAAGAGCGTCCGGCTGGAGATGGAGGGGCGCGAGACCGAGCTGGACAAGACGCTGCTCGAGGCGGTCAAGGACCCGCTGACCCACCTGGTCCGCAACTCCGTCGACCACGGGGTGGAGTCCCCCGCCGAGCGCCTGGCCGCCGGCAAGCCGGCCGAGGGCGTGCTGACCCTGCGGGCGCGGCACGAGAGCGGCCAGGTCGTGGTGGAGGTCGCCGACGACGGTGCCGGCATCGACCCGGCCAGGATCGGCGCCAAGGCCGTGGAGCGGGGGCTGCTCACCGCCGACGCGCTGTCCCGGCTGAGCCCGGCCGACGTCCTGCAGCTGGTCTTCCTGCCCGGCTTCTCCACCGCCGCCGCGGTCACGAACGTCTCCGGCCGCGGGGTCGGCATGGACGTGGTGAAGACCAACATCGAGTCCATCGGCGGCACCATCGAGGTCGAGTCGGTCGCCGGCCGGGGCACCTGCACCCGGCTGCGCATCCCGCTGACCCTGGCGATCGTCCCGGCGCTGACCATCGAGTGCGCCGGCGACCGGTACGCCATTCCGCAGATCAGCCTGCAGGAGCTGGTGGCCCTGGACGCCGAGAAGGCCGCGGCTGCCGTCGAGGAGGTGGGCGGCGCGTCCGTCTACCGGCTGCGCGGGGAGCTGCTGCCGCTGGTCCGGCTGGCCGACGTCCTGGGCCTGCCCTCGGACCGGCACGACGGGCACGTGGTCATCGCCGTGCTGCGCTCCGAGGGACGCCGCTTCGGCCTCGTCGTCGACCGCGTCATCAACACCGAGGAGATCGTGGTCAAGGCGCTCGGCGGCCAGATGAAGGCCATCGGGCTGTACTCCGGGGCGACCGTCCTCGGCGACGGCGCCGTCGCGCTCATCCTGGACGTGCAGGCGCTGGCCCGCCGGGCGCTGCGGCCGGAGACCGCCGAACGCCAGGAGAGCCGCGCCGCCCGCACCACCACCACCACCGCTGCGGCCGCCGAGCGGCAGCGGATGCTGCTGGCCGCGATCGGCGGCGGCCGGCGGGTCGCCATCCCGCTGGACACCGTGACCCGCCTGGAGCAGGTCCGCAGCGAGACCGTGGAGCGGGTCGGTTCCCGCGAGGTGGTGCAGTACCGCGGCGCGATCCTGCCCATCGTCCGGCTGGACCGGCACCTGGGGGCCTTCGGCGGCGAGGACCGCGAGGTGCTGGAGGTCATCGTCTACGCCCACCACGGCCGCAGCGTGGCCATCGTGGTGGAGGAGATCCTCGACATCGTGGACGGCGAGGCCTCCGCGCGCAGCGACATCGACGACCTCGGGCTGCTCGGCTCCGCGGTCATCGGCGACCGCGTGACGGAGCTGCTGGACGTCCGGGCCGCGATCCTCGCCGCCGATCCGGTCTTCTACTCCAGCCCTCCGGGAGCCGCCCTGCCCGGCGCGCCCACCGGTGGCCGGTCCCCCGCCGTCGACCTCGACGGCGTCCCCGCATCCTTCCTGGAGGTCTGACGTGAGCACCCCGACCGCCCCGGCTCCGCCGCGCACCAGCCAGCTGGCGACCTTCTGGCTGGACGGCGACCTCTACGGCGTGGAGGTCGAGCACGTCCAGGAGGTGCTGCGCAGCCAGAGCATCACCCGGGTGCCGCTGGCCCCGCCGGCCGTGGCCGGGCTGATCAACCTCCGCGGGCAGGTCGTGACCGCGATCGAGCTCCGTGAGCGGCTCGGCCGGCCGGCCCGCCCCGAGGGCACCGAGGCCGTCGTCATCGTCGTCCGGCTGCACGGCGAGGCGGTCAGCCTGCTGGTCGACAGCATCGCCGACGTGGTGGATGTCGACATGCGGGACTTCGAGGCCCCGCCGGACACCCTGGACGGCAGCGCCCGGGAGCTGATCCGCGGCGCCTACAAGCTGGCCGGCCAGCTGCTCCTCGCCCTGGACGTCAACCGCGCCGTCGGCGCCTGACCGTGCGGCCCTGCAGCGGGGCCCGACCGCACACCGCACTCCCCCGGCACGACTTCATCCTGGAGATCCGAACATGAACAACGTCCCCTCAGCGTCCCGGCGGTTCCGCTGGTTCACCGACCGCCCGATCGGCGTCAAGATCGGTGCGATCCTCGCCCTGCTCGCGGCGGTGGTCCTCGGAACGAATGTGCTGGCCGTCACGCGCATCGACGACATGCGCGCCAGCCAGGAGGCCATCTACACCGAGAACCTCCAGCCGCTGAACTCCCTGTCCGACGTCCAGCGGGCGCACGCTGCCTACCGCGCCCGGACGCTGGAGTACGCCGTCTCCGACGCCACGCGGCGCGCCACGATCGTCGAGGAGATGAAGGAGAAGAGCGCCGACCTGACGGCCGCGTACGAGGCCTACCGGCCCTTCATCGTCGACGAGGCGGCGATGGCGAGCTTCGTGGAGGCCCGCGGCACGTACCTCGACGCGGTGACCTCGCAGCTGTTCCCGGCCGCCGACCGGGGCGACGTGGCCGGCTTCAGCAAGGTGCAGACCCAGACGCTGTCACCGCTGCTGCAGATCATGGCCGACGACCTGTCCGCCGAGGGGGCCGCCCAGTCCGAGCAGGCCGCCACCCGCAACAGCCGGGCCGCCGACGAGGCGAGCAGCGCGGTCACCATCCTGCTCAGTGTCGCGATCGCCTCGATCGTGATCGCCGCCGGCCTGGGGGCCCTGGTCATCCGCCGGATCCTGGCCACCGTGCGCTCCGTGCAGGCCAGCGTCGACGCCATGGCCGCCGGCGACCTGACGGTGGAGCCGCTGGCCCGGGACCGCGACGAGATCGGCCAGATGGCCGTCTCGCTCGCCGCGGCGCAGACCGACCTGCGGTCCGTGATGGCGGCCGTGGTCGCCTCCTCCGCGGCCGTGGCGGCGTCGTCGGAGGAGTTGTCGGCGTCGTCGGGGCAGATCTCGGCGTCGGCGGAGGAGACGGCGGCGCAGTCGGGGGTGGTGTCGGCGGCGGCGGAGGAGGTCAGCCGGAACGTGGCGACGGTGGCGGCGGGGGCCGAGCAG
>JAICZD010000082.1 GCA_025933855.1 Modestobacter sp.
CTGTGCGTGGTGGACGACGCCCACTGGCTCGACGACGCGTCCGCGAACGCTCTGCTGTTCGTGGCGCGACGCCTGCAGGCCGACCGCGTGGCGATGGTCTTCGGCGCCCGCGACGCCGAGGACAGGATCTTCCACCACGACGGCGTCCCGGCGCTGCAGCTCGACGCGCTGGACGCGACGGCGGCCGGGGCGCTGCTCGCCGAGCGGGCCGGGCATCCGGTGGCGAAGGAGGTCTGCGAGCAGCTGCTGACCCAGGCCGGCGGGAATCCGCTGGCCCTGGTCGAGCTGCCGACCGTCCTGACGCCGGCGCAGCTGTCCGGAACCGACCCCTTGCCGGCCCGGCTGCCGCTGACGGCGGGCATCGAGCGGGTGTTCCTGCAGCGTTGCCGGCGACTGCCCGAGGGCGTGCAGACCCTGCTGCTGGTGGCCGCCGCCGACGACTCCGGACATCTGGGAACCGTCCGGCACGCCGCCGCGCTGCTCGGGGTCGACCCGTCCGCGCTCGTCGAGGCCGAGCGGTCCGGCCTGCTGGTCACCGAGGGCGACAGCGTCCGGGTCCGGCATCCGGTGGTGCGCTCGGCGATCTACCAGGCGGCTCCCGGGCTGGCACGGCGCGACGTCCACCGGGCGCTGCCGGCGGCACTCGGTGGAGCCGGCGACGCCGACCGGCAGGCCTGGCACCGCGCTGCCGCGGCCGAGGGGCCCGACGAGGACGTGGTCGCGGCGCTGGAGTGCGCCGCGACCCGCGCCGAACGCCGCGGTGGCTACGTCGCGGCGGCCGCCGCCTACCAGCGCGCCGCCGAGCTGACCGCCGATGAGCAGCACCGCGCCGTCCGCCTGTTCGCAGCGGCGCGCAACGCCTGGACCGGCGGCCGGACCACCCAGGCGCGCCAGCTGGCCGAGTCCGCCCGGGCGCTCGCCGAGGCACCGGTGCTGCGCGCCGACATCGACCGACTTCGCGGGCGGATGGCCTACACCCTGGGCTCCGGTCCCGACGGACACCGCATCCTGATGCACGCCGTCCGGGCCGTGGCCGCCGCCGACCCGGTCCGCGCGGTGGAGATGGCCGCGGTCGCCACCGTGCTGGCCGTCTACGGCGGCGACAGCGGTGCGTCGATCGACGCAGCGGCCCTGTCGACCCATCCGGCTCTCGAGAACACGCCCCGAGCCCGATCCATCCGGCAGCTCCTGGTGGGCATGACCGCCGCGGGCCGGGAGGACTGGGCGGCGGCCGACGTACCCCTGCGCGAGGCGCTCCGGGACGGCGTCGGCCTGGGCGATCCGGACCTGCTGGCCAACCTCGGGGCCACGGCGCTGCACGTGGGCGACGACGCGGCCGCGACCGCCTGCTTCACCGCGATGATCTCCGAGGGCCGGGACACGGGCGCCGGCATGCTGGTGCTGTACGCGCTGCCGCGGCTGGTCTTCGCGCAGCTGCTCACCGGCCAGTGGACGGCGGCGGGCAGCTCGGCCGCCGAGGCACTCGCCCTCAGCGAGAGCGCGGGCCAGGCGCCGATGACCGGGGCCCCGCTCGCGCTGCTGACCCTGCTCGCCGCCCGGCAGGGGAACCCGGAGTACGACGCCCTCCTCGCCCGGCTCGAAGAGGTGATGTCCACCCAGCCGCTGGGCATCCTGGCCGGCCCGGTCAGCGACGTCACCAGGTGGGCCAAGGGAACCCGGGCCGCCATCGAGGGGGATGCCGGTGCCGCCTGGCACCACCTGGCGCAGCTACGCCTGCCGGCCATCCGGCGGATGGCCGCGGTGGACCTCGTCGACGCCGCCGTCCGGGCGGGCCGCCGCGACGAGGCGGCTGCCCGGGTCGAGGAGCTGGCTGTCTTCGCCGAGGGCACCCGGTGGCCGTGGGCGCTGGCCGCCGTCGATCACGGCCGGGCGCTGCTCGCCGAGGCGGCCCGGGCTCCGGAGCTGTTCGAGCGCGCGCTGGTGCACCACGGCCGTGGCGGCCGGCCCTACGAGCGGGCTCGTACCCACCTGGCGTACGGCGAGTTCCTGCGGCGCTCCCAGCACCGGGTGGATGCCCGCACCCATCTGCGTCAGGCGCTGGACATCTTCGAGGAGCTGCACGCCGATCCGCTCGCCGCGCGCGCGGCGGGGGAGCTGCGGGCGTCCGGGTCGACGGCCCGCAAGCGCGATCCGTCGACCCTGACCAAGCTCACCCCGATGGAGCTGCAGGTCGCGCAGCTGGTCACCGCCGGCATGTCGAACAAGGAGGTCGCCGCGCAGTGCTGGGTCTCCCCGCGCACCGTCGAGTTCTACCTGCGCAACCTCTTCACGAAGACGGGTGTCACCTCACGTGGAGAACTCGCGCGCCTCGCCCTCGGTTAGCGCCTGCCTGCCGCCCCTGACGGGCCGGCTGCCGGCGGTGCGAGGCCCGTTCGTGGCATGCCCCCGACGGTCGGTGGTCGTCTGTCGGCGCCACGCCAGCTATCCCGGCGATCTTCCCGGTTCCAGCGTCCGTCCGGACCGGCAGGGTCGGTGCCATCGACCCCGACCACCCCGAGGAGCCCGCCATGACCTACGCCCACGAGTACCTCGCCCGGACCCGCGAGCGCGAGCTGGTCCGCGACGCCCAGCACGCCCGGCTCGCCCGCTGCCTGCAGCCGGACCGGCCGTGGCGCCGCCGGCCGCGCGGCTGCCGCCGCTGACCCCACCCCGGTCCCGGCGCGGCCGATCTGCCCCGGCCTGCGGGCGGGCATCCCTCCAGACAGGTACTGCCACCGGTGCGACGGCAGTAGCCTTCCGGCACTCTGCGGCTGAGGGTCCGAGGGCTGGCGAGAGGCAGGGGCCGCGTGTGGGGGAGCGAACCGGACCGGCTGGCCGCGGTGCTCGCTGCCCTGGAGGCGGCCCCGGACGGCACCGCCGCGGTCGTGCTGGAGGGGACCCCCGGAACCGGCCGCAGCACGCTGCTCGCCGCGGTCGAGGACCACGAGCGGCACCGCAGCACCCCACCGGTCGTGCTGCGTGCGCGGGCGTCCCGCCGGGAACGGACCAGCGGGCTCGGGGTCGTGCGCCAACTCCTGCGCACCCGGCCGGGCGGATCAGATCGCCCGGCCGCCGGCCCGTCCACCGCGGACCCGGTCGAGTCCACGGGCTGGCTGATGGCCGACCTCGCCGAGGGCAGCCCCGGCGGGCTGCTCGTCCTCGTGGACGACGCCGAACACGCCGACGACGCCTCCCTCGACGTGCTCCGGGCGCTGCAGTTGCGCCGTCCGGCCGGCTGCCGCCTGCTGCTGTCCACCGCCCGCGCCGAGGCCTCTCCGGTGCTCACCCGGCTCCGCGCCGAGGGAACCGCCCTGCGGTTGGCGCCGCTCTCCCCGGCCCGGGTGGCGCAGCTGGTACGGCAGCGGTGCAGTGACGCGACACCGGAGTACGTCGCCGAGTGCCTGCGCGTCACCGGCGGGATCCCCCTGCTGCTGGCGGCGCTCCTGGCCGCCCCGCCCGGGCTCGAGGACCTCGACGCAGCGGTGCCTGATGCGATCCGCCGGCGGATCGGCGCCGAGCTGGCGGGTCTGCCCCCAGCCGCCGGGCTGCTCGCGCGGCTGGCCGCCGTGCTCGCCGCACCCGTCGGCCTGCCCGACGCGATGGCGCTGACCGGGCTGGGCCGGCGGGCCGCGGGGAGTGCCGCCGACGACCTCGCCGCCGCCGGGTTGTTCCGGTCGGGGGAACCCCTGTCCTTCGCCCAGCCGCTGCTCGCCGCCGCCGTCCGCGCCGGCATCCCGCCGCACGGCCGCTCCGCCCTGCACCGGCAGGCGGCGCTGCTGCTGGCCGGGCGGTGCGCCGACCCCGACGTCGTGGACGCCCACCTGCTGCAGAGCTTTCCCTCCGGTGAACCGTGGGTGGCCGAGCGGCTGGTCCAGGCGGCGCACCGGGCGGAGGACCGGCACGACCCGGCGAGCGTGGTCCGGCTGCTGGCCCGGGCGGCGTCGGAACCACCACGGCCGGAGCGGCTGGTGCACGTCCTCGTCGCGCTGGCGGCCGCGAAGATGGCGGTCGGCGACGCCTCCGCGGCGGAGGACCTGCAGCAGGCGCTCCGGCTTCCGGGCCCGCCCGCCCTCGGGGCGCACGCCCGCGAGCTGCTCGCCCAGCTGCACCACCTGCGCGGCCGCTCGCGCGACGGGTTGTCCCTGCTGGAAGGGGAAGTGGCCGGGCTGGGCGCGGACGTCGCGGGCCGGGGACCGCTGCTGGCCCGCTACCTGTCGATGACCGGCCTGGACCTGCGGACCCACCGGCAGGCCGACCAGCTGCTCGAGACCCTGGTCGCCGCCGCCCGGCGGGGGGAGCTGCCCGCCGATCCCGGGGTGGCGGCGCACCTGGCCTGGCGGCTGGCCGTCGTCGCTGCACCGCCGCAGCTGGTGCTGGCCGCCGTGGCGCGGGCGTTCGCGGTCGATCCGCTGGTGGACCCCGAGTCGCAGGGCAGCCTCGTCGGCTTCGCCGTCCGGGCGCTGCTGGCCGTCGACCGGCCGGCCGCGGCCGAGGAGGCCTGCACGCGCGCGCTGCTGTCCGCGCGGGCCCGCGGCATGCTGCTCGGCGTCGGCTTCGCGCACTACCACCGGGCGCTGAGCCGCTTCGCCACCGGCGCGCTGGACGGCGCGCTGGCCGACGTGCTCGCCGCCGGCGGCCCGGCCCGGCAGGGCTGGCACCGGGCCGATCCCTGGCGCGGCGAGCTGACCGCGCGCATCTTCCTGGCCCGCGGCGACCGCACCGCCGCCACCGCGGCACTGGCGCTGCTCGAGGCGCCGCCGGCGACCGCGCTCGGCTCCGCGTTCGTCGCCGAGGCGCGGGCCCGGCGGGCGCTGGCCGAGGACCGGCCGCGGGAGGCCGCCGAGCTCGCCGACCAGGCCGGCAGCTGCCTGCGCGAGCTCGGCCAGGACGTACCGGCCCTGCTGCCGTGGCGGCTGGTCGCGGCGCGGGCGGCCCGGCGGGCGCAGCGCCCGGAGCGGGCCCAGGCCCTGGCCGAGGAGGGGGTCGCGCTGGCCCGCCGGTACCCCGCTCCGTCGGCACTCGGTGCGGCGCTGCTCGTGGCCGGCGAGGTGGCGCCGGCCGGCCGGCGGGTCGGCCTCCTCGAGGAGGCCCGCTCGGTGCTGACCGGGAGCCCGGCACTGCTCACCCGGGCGGAGGCGCTGGTCGGTCTCGGCCGGGCACTGCGCCAGGCCGGGGCGTGGCGGCAGGCGCGGGATCCGCTGCGCCAGGGCCTGGACCTGGCCCGGGGTCTGGGTGCGCTGCCGCTCGTGCAGACGGCTCGTGAGGAGCTCGTGGCGGCCGGCGCCCGGCCGCGACGGGACCGCCTGTCCGGACCAGCCTCGCTCACCCCCGCGCAGCGCCGGGTGGCCGATCTGGCCGCGGCGGGGCGGACGAACGCCGGCATCGGTGCCGAGCTCTCGGTCGACCGGAAGACCGTGGAGAGCCACCTGGCGCAGGTGTACCGCAAGCTCGGCATCACCGGGCGCCGGGAGCTCACGGCGGCCCTCGGCAGTGATCTCACCCTCGATCCCGCCGTCCCCTGACACCCCCGGAGCGCGGCTGCGCACCCGGCGGGCAGGGCCCGCGCGCCGACCCGTGCCCGGCGTGTCGCGCCAATCTTCAGGGTCGCGACCCTGACGACGCCGGGGCGCCGTCCGAGCAGGCTCTCCACCGCGCCCAGACCAGCGGGAGGCCGCCGTGCTCGAGTCGTTCGTCAAGGCATACGAGAACCGTTCCTACCGGTTCCCCACGCTCGTCACGCACGCCGGCACCGTCGTCGCCTTCGCGATGGACGGCGACCGGCGGATCCGCTACGCCACCCTGGCGCTGAGCCCGGACACCCCGCTGGACGTCGACGGCTGGCCGGCCGACCCGCAACCGGTGCCGTTCCCCCGGGAGCTGACCCCGGTCGGCTTCGCGTACACCGACCCGACGGTGCTGCCCGAGGTGCCCCGCGGCGGGGCCGCGCCGGTCCGCGGCGCGACGACCACCGTCGACGATCCTGACCCGTTCCTGTCCACCACCGCCCGGCTGGGCGCGGCCGCGCCGTTCACCGCGGTCTCCGACGGGCAGTACCTCTACCTGTTCCGGCAGTCCATCGTCCGGCCCACCCCGGTGCAGATCGAGGACGCCCGGCACACGCTGGACACCTCGGCCGATCCGGCGGCCCGCGTCGCGGCGCAGGAGGTGCTCACCGACGCCGCAGCGATGGTGCCCACCACCGACCCCGGCGGAGCGGTCGTCACCGACGCGGACGGCGTTCCGGTTCCGCTGGTGAGCGGGCACCTGCTGGTCGACAGGTTCCTGCTGGTCGGAGGGCGCCTGGAAGCCAAGATGGAGGTCCGCTTCCAGCGCAGCCGCAACCGCACCCGGCCGGCCACCCGCACCGACGGCCTCGGCGCGAAGGACCTCGACGGCCACCCGTTCGTGGAGCCGACCCAGGAGCTGCGCTTCCTGCCGCCTGCCGACCGCGGCCGGTTCGCCGTGACGCTGGCGCCCACGAGCGTGGCCGGCGGCTTCCGCTGGCAGCTGTTCTGCGCCGACGAGGCCGGCGGGGTCGTGTGGTCCTACAGCGTCGAGCAGGGCGCCGACGGGCTGTTCGACACCGCCGGGCGCCAGGCGTTCACCTGCACCGACCATCCGGACGTGTACTCGCCGGCCCCCGGCACCTGCCCGCGCGCGGTCACCGCGGACGGCGCCTCCGCCGTCTGCGGCAAGACCCTGGTGGTGGCCGTCGAGCGCTCCGGTGCCGGCGGCACCGCCCTGCGGCTGGGCGGCGGCGCCGCGGTGCGGCTGCACGGCACGCAGGCCCTCGGCAGCGAGTTCACCATCGAGGCCTGGCTGCGCGGCGAGCGCGCCACCGGGGAGCAGGTGCTGCTGTCCGGCGGCGCGGACGACGCGCACTCCTGCCCCACGGTGCGCATCGTGGACGGCAGCACGGTGCGCGCGGGCTTCGGCGACGGCACGACCCTGCGCACGGTCACCACCGGCTCCGTGCTGGTTCCCGGCGCCTGGCAGCACGTGGCCGTCAGCTACGACGGCAGCCTCATGACGATCTGCATCGACGGCGCCCCCGTGCTCACCTCCACCGACCTGGCTGGATCCACGCCGGTGGGCACCGCGCCGGAGTGGATCGGCGCCACCAGCAACGGCTTCACCGGCGTCGTCGACGAGCTGCGGATGTGGAGCCGGGCCCGGCCGGTGCGGGAGATCCGCGACCAGCTGCACCTGCGCCAATCGGGCCTGGAGGAGGGGCTGGCCGGCTACTGGCGCTTCGACGAGGGCCGCGGCCCGACGGTGTGGGACCAGGCGGGCCCGGCCACCGGCGAGGTGGACGGCGCGGTGTGGACGACGTCGGACGCGCCGATCGGCATGTCCCGCGGGCTGAGCCGGACCGCGGTGCGGATCAACGGCCGCGTTCCGACCGGCGGGGTGTCGACGACCGTCTACTACCAGCAGGAGAACGCCGTCGGCGGTTACGCCGGGCAGCCGAAGCGGCACAAGGGCGCCGCCCGGGTGATGCTGACCGCGGTCACCTCCCCGGCCGGGGCGTCAGGGGATCCCGACGCCGGCCGGGTCACCGCCCTGGACTTCGGCCTCGGCACCGACGGCCGGCTCAGCGACCTGCCCACCGCCGTCGACCTCCCGGTCATCTCCGGGCCGACCGCCGCCGGCGAGAGCCTCGGCACCCTGCTCGACCGGATCGGGGACGAGGAGAGCGCCGCCGCGTCGCTCGGCTCGGCGATCACCTCCACCCAGCAGCTGATCGCGGACCTGACCACCGGCCTGGAGAAGGGCCGCCGGGCGATGCGGGGCAACCTGTCCCGCTTCGAGACCATCACCGGCGCCTGCGCGGACCTGAACGGGCCGGCCACGACGGTCAACCAGCTGCTCGGCGTGCTCGCGCTGCTGGAGGCGTCGCCGAACCCGGACCCGGCGTCCGTGCTGCGCGTCCAGCAGCAGCTGCAGGGCCCGCTGGTCCAGCTCAGCAACGGGGTCAACGCCCACCAGGTGCAGCTGGACCAGGCGGTGGCCCAGCTGCCCGTCCTGCAGCGCGACCTGGCCGCCTCCCAGGCGCGGCTGGCCGCCCTGCGCAAGCTCGTCGACGGCGACCTCGCCGCCCCCGTGCAGCTGCTGCACGTCGACGCGGACGGCGGAACGGTGGCCGGTGCGGTTCTCGGCTTCGCGCCGGCCCGGTCGGCGCCGCAGCTGTTCGACAGCGCGCTGGGCAGCCTCGGGGTGTACTTCCGCGGCGACGGCGACCGGCTCTCCGCGGCCTACTACGACACCTTCACCGGCCGGGCCCGGTTCGCCGTGCCCGGCGGGACGAGCCCGGTCGTGTTCGTCCCCTACTCGGCGCTGCCGGAGTTCACCGACCTGGTCGTCACCGTCTCCCCGGGCGCCGACGACGACCACTGCGATCTGATCGTCTCCCTGCCGCACCGTTCGGCGCAGGCCACGGCCGGCGCGGTCGGGGGGGAACCCATCACGGAGACGTGGCGGGCGCTGCCGCGCGACCCGGACGCCTTCGCCGCCATCCTCGCCGGCACCGCCCAGCCGCCGGGGCAGCGCACGCCCTACGACTACGCGGCCCACGCGACGACGAACCTGCCCGGCGCCGTGCCGGCGAAGGGTTCGCGGTTGGTCGCCGCGGATGCCCGCGCCGCTGCCGGGCCGGTCGCGCTCGGTACGGCCGTGCTGCAGAACACGCCGCCGTCCGCCCAGTGGTACGGCTCGCTGCCCGGGACGACGCTCGTCTTCGACGGGGCCGCCACCATCGCCGGCCTGCTCGACACCACGGCCGTCCGGCTCGACGGGATCGGCACCGGTATCGCCCTGGGCAACCCCGGCCAGCTCGACATCACCGGCCAGATCACCATCGAGGCCTGGATCCGGCCCACCGCCGTCGACGGCGTCCGCGACGTCGTCGCCCGCGGTTACACCCACCAGCCCGAGGCCGAGGTGTTCCTGCGGATCGTGGACGGCAGCTACCAGGTGGGCTCCTGGAACGGCACCGAGCACCTGGTCAAGGTGCCGATCCCGGCCGGCGACCCGACCACCTGGGTGCACCTCGCCGGCACGCACGACGGCGTCCGCTGGCAGCTGTACCGCAACGGCACGCTGGTCGGCCAGGTGGAGGACCCGACCGGCGCCGTCCCGGTGACCGCCGGATGGACCGTCGGCACCAGCGCGGCCGGCGACCGCCGGTTCGCCGGCGACATCGACGACGTCCGGATCTGGAGCGGCGCCCGCACGGCCGTGGAGATCGCCGACTCGATGGGGCAGCGGCTCGGTGGCACGGAGAAGCAGCTCGCCGGCTACTGGTTCGTCGCCGGGGCGGTCTTCCGTGACCACACGACCGGCCACGCGGACGGGACCTACCAGGGTGCGCCCGGCTGGGTCGCCTCCCCGCCGATGCTGACCCGCGGGCAGTTCGACGTGACCGGCGACGTCACGGTCGAGGCCTGGGTCAACCCCGAGCCGGGCAGCGACGTCGACCGCAGCCCGATCGCGCGGATCGTGCAGCACCGCTCGGAGTCCTCCAGCTACGTGCTCGCCCTCCGCAAGGTCCCCTCGGCCCTGTCCTTCGACGGAACCGGCCAGCTGGTCACCGTGCAGGGCAGCGCGGGGCTGGACCTCACCGGCTCGATCAGCGTCGAGGCGTGGGTGCAGCCCACCGCGAGCGACGACTTCCGGTACGTGCTGGCCCGGGGACTGGACGCCGGCCACACCGCGGAGGTGGCGCTGCGGATCTTCGACGACCGGTACCAGTTCGGCGTCTACGCCGGCGGGCAGGACCACTTCGCAGTCGGCACGGACGTCCCGGTCAGCGCCGACCTCAACCGCTGGGTGCACCTCGCCGGCGTGCACGACGGCACCTCCTGGCGGCTCTACCGCAACGGTGCGCAGATCGCCGTGGCGCCGGACCCCACCGGCGCCGTTCCGGTGGACGCCCCGTGGACGATCGGCGGCAGCGCCGACCGCTCCCGGTTCTTCCGCGGCGCCATCGGGGAGGTGCGGATCTGGGCACGGCCGCTGTCCCCGCAGGAGGTCGCCGACGCCGCGCGCGCACCGCGCTGGGCCACCGGCACGGAGCCGGACCTGGCCCTGGCCGTGCACCACGACGGGCAGGGTCTGGTGGACGTCGGCCCGGGCCGGCACGGGCTGACCGTCGTGGGCTCACCGTCCGCCGTGGACGGGCTCGGCGGTGCCTACCGTGCCGCCGCCGGCAGCGGCGGCCAGTACGTCGAGAGCGTCGCGCCCTTCCCCGGCCACGACTGGACCCATCTGGCCATGTCCTTCGACCAGGAGTACGCCGTGCGCCTGGCGGCGGGCGGCTACCTCGACGCCGGCACGAAGAGCTCGCTGGACATCACCGGTGAGCTCACCCTCGAGGTCACCGTCCAGCTCGACGACCTGTCGGCTCCGCACGGGCTGCTCACCTGCGGCCGGCTCGGGTCAGCGGCGTCGGACCGGGTGCCCTACGCGCTGAGCGCGGAGACGAACGGCTCGCTGGTCTTCTCCTTCGTCGACGTCGACGGGTTCCTGCGGACGGTGGCGACCGGGCCGGCCGCGGTCGTCGCCGGGCAGCTGCACCGGATCGGCGTGATCCGGCGGCTGAACTCGCAGCCGGACTCGAACAAGCCACCGGGGATCGACCGGTGGACCGACATCAGCTTCATCGTCGACGGGTCGTTCACCGCCAAGGAGACCTACCGCGGGAGCGACCCGGCCGCGAGCACCGGCGCGCTGCTGCTCGGCCGGACGTTCCGCCCGGACGGCTCGGTGCTGGGGCTGCGCGGCTCGCTGTCGGAGCTCCGGCTGTGGCGCAAGGCGCTGCAGTGGGGCGCGATCGGGGCCCGGATCAAGGGCGACGAGACCGGTCTGGTCGCCTGGTGGCGGTTCGCCGAGGGCACCGGCACGGTCGTCGCCGACGCGCGGGGCGGATCGCCGGCCGCGATGCACGGCGCGATGCGGTGGGACAAGACCCCTGATCCGTCCGGCACCGCGCTGCTGCTCTACCTCGACGGCGTGCCCGTGGCGACCAAGCCCGCCCCGGCCGTGGACTTCGCACCCACCGCCACCGGCTTCGCCCTCGGGCGGGACGGGACCACGCAGACCAAGGACCTGTTCACCGGCCAGCTGGAGGAGCTGCGCATCTGGCGGGCCCGGCGCAGCACCGAGCAGCTGCAGGACAACCTGTTCCGCCGGATCGAGGGGGAGCAGCAGGACCTGGTGGCCTACTACACCTTCGACGGCGAGCCCGGGGAACGGCTGACCGACCAGGGCCCGCGGGGCAACACCGTGCAGGCGGTGGCCGGGGACTACCAGCCCTCGACGGCGCCGGTCGGGGCCGACGCCCCGCAGGTGCGCAACGCCGTCGCCGGGATCACCAACCCGTACACCGCCCGCACCGCCGGTGCCCCGGGCATCGCCGAGTACGCCGACCTGCAACGGGCGGCCGACGGCAGCGCCATCGGTGTCTACAAGCGCTGCTACGGCTACGTCGACGCCGCGGGACGCTGGCTGCTGGTCACGGGGTTCAAGGTGGGCGACCTGACCGTCGAGTGGGTCGGCCAGGCCCAGTTCGACCCGCAGCTGGCCGGATTCATCGAGGGCGCGCCGCCGGTGCCGAGCGAGAACCTCACGGCGGCGCAGGGCTACGACGGGGCCAGCGGGGTCACGATCAAGCAGGCGGCCACCACGAAGTACACCTACGCCAGCTCGCGCAAGGCCGGGCTGGACGTCTCGGCCGAGGCCACGGTGAAGACGTCGGCGAAGACCATGACGCTCGCCGGCGCGGCCGAAGGCGTGCTGGCGATCGAGGCGCCGCTGGGTGTCGGGTTCGGCGAGGCAGCGCTGTTCGTCGAGCTGGAGGAGGTGGAGAGCTCCGACATCGGCGGCAGCATCACCGTGTCGACCGAGACCTCGACGTCGTGGCTGGCCAGCACCGAGGGCGGTCAGGGCCAGACCCGCACGACCGCCAGCGCGCTGGCGCTCACCTGCCTGCAGGAGACCCCGGCCACCCAGGAGCACCGGGAC
>JAICZD010000024.1 GCA_025933855.1 Modestobacter sp.
TCCAGGTCGTCGGCCGGGCCGAGCCCGGCGATCAGCAGCCGGGACGTCGCCCAGCCGCCGGCCGCACCGGCGAGTGCGGGCAGCCCGAGCTCCAGCGCCGCCTTGCCGGCCAGCGGTACCGGGCCCACCCCGCGGGCGGCCAGCAGCCGCACCTCGGCGGCCCGGCGGTCGGCCCAGAAGCTGCCGGCCGAGGCGACGAGCACCAGGGCGAGCAGCCCGCCGGCGACGGCGACCGGCAGCACCGGGCCGCGCAGTCCCGACTGGATCAGCTCGGCGCGTTCCACCGCCTTCGGCAGCCGCTCGTTGGGCACCGCCTGGACGACGGGGAAGCCCTGCCCGGGCGGCTGCGCCCGGCCCTGCTCCTCGAGCAGCTCGTGGGCGTCGGTGACCGACAACGCCGACGCGTCGGTCGGCACCTGCTGGCGCACCTCGACCAGGCCGGCGGCGCCGGCGACCGCGTCGGCGACCTGCTCGTCGGTCGGGAGCAGCAGCGCCGGCGGCGGGACGTTGGCCGAGGTGGCGTTGAGGTAGAGCAGGCTGTAGTCGCACCAGTAGGGGCCCGGGTCCGTGGCGAACAGATCGGTGTAGATGCCCGCCACGGCGAACCCCTCGCCGGCCAGCGTGATCGTGTCACCGACCCGGGCACCGGCGGCGGTCGCATAGCTCTCCGGCAGCCACAGCCCCGCTCCGTCGCCGCGGTCGACCACCTCGACGTGCGCCGTGACGTCGGGGCGCCACAGCACCGCGGCGTTCTGGCTCAGCGGCTCGCCGTTCGGCGCGCGGGCGAGGATGCCGCCCTGGTAGTTGCCGGAGGCGCCGAGCGAGGCGAGCACCAGCAGGACCCGCTCGCTGCGCCGTCCCTGGTCGGCCCAGCCCGCCGCGAAGGGGGCGGCGAAGGAGCCGACCTGCTCGGCCGGCACCCGCTCCCCGAACGCGGCCACCGCCCCGGTCTGCGGCCAGCCGGCCTCGGCGCACTGCGGTGCCAGTTGCTGCTGCAGCGCGGCGGACCGGGCCGAGGACAGGAACAGCGGCGCGGAGGCGACCGCGCAGCCCAGGATGGCCGTGGTCACCAGGACGGCGACGACTGCGGCCGGCTGGCGCAGGCCCAGCCACGGCGCCCGGGTCCACGGCGGCAGCCGCCACAGCCCGCGGGTCACCCGGTCCACCCGACCGCACCGGCCGGTCGGCGAGCAGCGGCCGCGCCGGTGCTCATGACGGCACCCCTTCGGCCAGGTGGCCGTCGCGCATGGACAGCACCCGGTCCGCGCGGGCCCAGGCCAGCTCGTCGTGGGTGGCGATCAGCACCGCGGAGCCGCCGCGGGCGGCCTCGGTGACCGCGTCCAGCAGCCGGTCGGCGTGCCCGCGGTCCTGGTGCGCGGTGGGCTCGTCGGCCAGCAGCACGGCCGGGCGCAGCAGCAGGGCCCGCGCCACGGCCACCCGCTGCTGCTCACCCAGGGAGGCCTGCGCGGGGTAGCGGTCGGCCAGGTGGTCCAGGCCGAAGTCGGCCAGCAGAGCCCGCGCCCGGGGCAGCTCCGCGGCCAGGCTCCCGCGCAGCCGGGCGGGGAGCAGCACGTTGTCGGCCAGGCTGAGGTCGGCGACCAGCCCGAGGGCCTGCGGGACGAGCGCCAGCTCGGGCCAGCCGAACGTGTCCGGACGGCGTCCGGCCAGGTCGCCGGAGTAGGCCAGCCGGCCCTCGTCGGCGGTCTCCCAGCCGCACAGCAGGGCCAGCAGCGTGCTCTTGCCCGACCCGGACGGCCCCACCAGGGCGACGAACTCCCCGGCGGCCACCGCGACGTCGACCCCGGCGAGCGCGGAGACGGTCTCCGCCCCGCGCCGGAAGCGCTTGACCAGGCCGGTTCCGGACAGGCCACCACGGAACCGGGTCACCACTCGACCAGCCGGCCGTGGTCGAGCCGGACGAACCCGTCGGCGATCGCCATGACCCGCGGGTCGTGCGAGGACAGGACGAAGCCGACGCCGGCGGGAGAGAGGTCCTCCATGGCCGCGATCACCCGCTCGGCCGCCGCGGTGTCCAGCTCGGCGGTCGGCTCGTCGGCGACCACGAGGGCCGGGGACCCCACGACGCCGCACGCGACGGCCAGACGTTGCTGCTCGCCGCCGGACAGCTGAGCGGGCCGGTGGTCGGCCCGGCCGGCCAGCCCCAACCGGTCCAGCAGGGCGAGCGCGTCGGCGTCGGTGACGGCCGCGCCGCGCAGCCGGCCGGCCAGCCGGATCTGGGCCACGGCGTCCAGGTAGGGGAGCAAATTCTCGCCGGGGCGCTGGAACAGGTAGGCGACCTGCCGCTGCCGCAGGCGGCGCCGGGCTCGGGCGCGGAGCCGGTCGACCCGCTCGCCGGCGATGAGCACCTCGCCGGTGTCGGGGCGGTCGATGCAGGCCAGCAGCCGCAGCAGCGACGACTTGCCCGACCCGGACGGCCCGACCACGACGGTCACCCGCGCCCGCGGGATGGTCAGGGTGACGTCGGCCAGCGCGGTCACCGACTCGGTCGCCGTCCGGTAGGTCTTGGTCACGCCGCGGCAGACGGCGGCCGCGGACTCCGCGCGGGCTGTTGCGAACACGGGGTCGGCCAGCGGATCGTCGGCGAACCGGAACCCCTCCGGACCGGTCATCGAGTGCGCAGCCTAGGGGGTCCGGCCAGCTCAGCGCGGCAGGACCACCGGCCCGGTCAGGTAGCGCTGCAGGGTGGGGCCGACCGCGGCCACCAGGTCCTCGGCCGGGAGGGTCGCCAGCGGCTCCACCCGCAGCACGTACCGGGTGATGATGAGGCCGGCGAGCTGCGAGGTGACCAGCGCGCCGCGCGCCTCGGCCTCCGCCGGGGGGACGCCGAGGGTGCCCACCACCCGGCGCACCACCCGGCCGATGATGAACTCGCGCAGCAGCCGCGCCGTCCACTCGTTGCTCACCGCCGAGCGGATCAGCGCGAGCCCGGCGGCCCGGCCCGGCCCGTCCCAGACCCCGAGCACCATCCGGAGCAGGTTCTCACCGAGCTCCGCCGTGCCGCCCGCGAGCACGGCGGGCAGCAGCTCGTCGGGATCGCCCGGTGCCTCGACGGCGGCCAGGAACAGCTTTTCCTTGCTGCCGAAGTAGTGGTGCACCAGCGCCGGGTCGACCCCCGCGGCCGCGGCGATGACCCGGATCGACGCGCCGTCGTACCCGCGCTCGGCGAACGTCGCCCGGGCCGCGGCCAGGACGCCGTCCCGGGTGTCGGGGTTGCCGGGACGGCGCCCGGTGCCGCGGCTGCGGCGCGGCCCGGGCGCCCGAGCGCACAGCTGGTCCTCCTGCGCAGCGGGGCGGGGGCCAGCCCGAGGGCCAGCACCGCGGCGCCGGCGACGACGGCCAGGTCCGCCCACATCCGGCCGGTCGCCGCCGGGTGGCTGCCGACCTCCTGCAGGGCGTCGACCGCGTAGGTCAGCGGCAGGACGTCGCTGATGGCCTGCAGCCAGCCGGCCATCTGGTCCCGCGGCACCAGCAGGCCGCACAGGAAGACCTGGGGGAGCACGACGACCGGCATGAACTGCACCGCCTGGAACTCGCTGCGGGCGAACGCGCTGCACAGCAACCCGAGTGCCACGCCCAGAACGGCGTCCACCATCGCGATCAGCACCACCCAGCCCAGCGGGCCGGCCGTCTGCAGGCCGAGCAGGCCGAACCCGACGGCGGTGGTTCCCGCGGCCTGCAGCGCGGCGGCCAGCCCGAACCCGGCGCCGTAGCCCAGCAGCAGCGCCGGGCGGGGGAGCGGGGTGGTGAGCAGCCGCTCCAGCGTGCCGGAGGTGCGCTCCCGCAGCATGGCGATGCTGGTCACCAGGAACATCACCACGAACGGGAAGATCGCCAGCATCACCAGGCCGACCCGGTTGAACACCTGCGGCTGCTCGGTCCACAACGCGTCCATCAGGGCCAGCAGCAGGCTGGGCACCACCAGGAGCAGCGCGATCGTCCGCGGATCGTGCCGCAGCTGGCGCAGCACCCGGCCGGTGACCGCCAGCGTGCTGGCCCCGGGCGCGGCGTGCGGGCGGACGTGGGTGGCGACCGGGTGGGTGGTGCTCACGGCTGGACTCCGTCCTCGTTCCGCTTCTCGCTCGCCCGCGGTGTGCGCGGTGCTCGTCGGCTCGACTCCGGGCTCGTTCCGCTCCTCGCTCGTTCCTCGCTGCGATGCTCGCTCGCCTGTCGTCCTCGCGGTGCTCGTCGGCTCGACTCCGGGCTCGTTCCGCTCCTCGCTCGTTCCTCGCTGCGATGCTCGCTCGCCTGTCGTCCTCGCAGCGCTCATGCCGCCACCTCCGCCTGCTGCTCGCGGACCACCCGGAGGAAGGCCTCCTCCAGGTCGTCGGTGCCGGTGCGGGCACGTAGCTCCGCGGGGGTCGAGTCGCTGAGCAACCGGCCCTCGCGCAGCAGCAGCAGCCGGTCGCAGCGGCCGGCCTCGTCCATCACGTGGCTGGACACCAGCAGCGTCGTCCCCCGGTCGGCCAGCGCGTGGAACTGCTCCCACAGCTCCACCCGGAGCACCGGGTCGAGCCCGACCGTCGGCTCGTCGAGGACCAGCACCTCGGGCCGGCCCAGCAGCGCGCAGGCCAGCGACACGCGGCCCATCTGGCCGCCGGACAGGTCGCGCACCAGCTGCCCGGCCGCGTCGGCCAGGCCGACGTCGGCCACCGCCCGGTCGGCCGCGGCCGCGCCGACCCCGTACAGGGCGGCGAAGAAGCGGGCGTTCTCCCGCACGGTCAGGTCGGCGTACACGCTCGGCGACTGGGTGACGTAGCCGACCCGGGAACGCAGCGCGGCCGAGCCGGCCGGCCGACCCAGCACGGTCACCTCGCCGGACCGGACCACCTGCACACCGACCAGCGCCCGCATCAACGTCGACTTACCGCTTCCGCTGGGGCCGAGGAGACCGGTCACCTGCCCCGGCGGTATCTGGAAGGACAGGTCGTGCAGCACGCGGTGCCGCCCGCGGTCGACGACCAGGTGGTTGACGGTGACAGCGGCGTCCATGCCGGCCTCCACAACTCAACGAGTGATGAACTCAACGGTAGATGAGTTGTGCGTGCGCGGTCAAGAGCCGGCGTGGTCCCGCCGGGGATCAGGCCAGCTGCCGGCCGAGGGCGTCACCGGAGCGCCAGGCGCTCGCCACCCGGGACGGCGCCGACCAGCCGTCGCCGCACACGCCGATCCGGCCGGTCAGTCCGAAGTCCCGGCTCCGAGGGCTCCCCGGCTTGGCGTAGCTCCACCGGTGCACGTGCGCCCAGTCGGGGGCCGGGCCGGTCCGCAGCAACCGGCGCACCGCGGCCACCACCTCGGGCACCGCGCCATCGGGATCGGCGAGGTGCTGCCCGGCGAAGGCCGCGGTCGTGTGTGCGACCAGCACCGGCGCCCCGTCGCCGCGGCGGCTGCCGTCGTCGGCCACCCAGTCGAGCACCGGCGAGTCGTGCACGAAGACGCCGTGCAGGTCGACCGGCCAGACACGCTGCCGGAAGCCGAGGGCGACGGCCAGGACCGGCTGCCACGAGGCGGGCTCAAGGGCCAGGTCGGCGGCCACCTCCGGAGCCAGCAGGCGCTGGGCCTGGGGGTCCGGCAGCGCCAGGACGACGGCGTCCACCGCCTCACCGTCCACCGTCGGCCGGCCCGCGTCGTCCAGCCGGACCGCCTCGACGGCGCGCTGAGCGACGACGTCCAGCCCGGTGGACAGGTCCACGACCAGGCTGCGCAGCCCGGCCGGCGCGCCCCAGCGGAGCGGGCCGGGCCTGGTGCCGGTCACCCCGTCGGGACCGGCGACGGCGAAGGTGTCCGTCCACGGCCGGGCCAGACCGCGCCGCTGCCAGTCGGTGACCACCGCGGCGAACGGGGAACCGTCGGGCACGGTGAAGTAGGAGGCGCCGAGGTCGACCGGTCGGCCGTGCAGCGTCCGGCTCGCCATCCGTCCGCCGACGCGTCTGCCCCGGTCCAGCACCCGGACGGCGCGTCCGGCGTCGACGAGGGCCCGGGCGCAGGCGATGCCGGAGATCCCGCCACCGACGACGGTCGTGCTCCGGCTGCTCACCGGTCGATCCTGCGGTGCGCCGCCCCGGCCCGCGCGCCGAGCCGCTCCGCCGCGACCAGGTCAGCCGACCGCGGACGGCGGGCGGGCAGACTCGCGGGCGTGCCCGCGCAGCCCGAGGTGATCACCGACCCGACGGACGAGCGGGTCGCCGACTTCCGCGACCTGGCTGCCGGGGACCGCCGTCCCGGTACCCGGCGCGGCACCGGGCCGGTCATCGTGGAGGGGGTTCCGGCGGTCGGGCGGCTGCTGGCCTCGCCGTACCGGGTGCGCACCGTCCTGGGGGTGCCCGGCCGGGTCGCCGCCCTGGACCTGCCGGCCGGCGTCCCGGCGTACGAGGCGGACAAGTGGGTGCTGTCGGAGGTGATCGGGTTCCGGCTCACCCGCGGTGTGCTGGCCTCGGCCGACCGGCGCCCGCCGGCCGACCTCGATGCGCTGCTGTCCGGGCCGCACCCCACGGCGCCGCGGCGGCTGGCGGTGCTGGAGGGGCTCAACGACCACGAGAACCTGGGGTCGATCGCCCGGTCGGCGGTGGCGCTCGGCGTCGACGGGCTGCTGCTGGACCCGACCTGCGCCGATCCGCTCTACCGGCGGGCGGTGCGCGTGTCGATGGGCCACGTGCTGGCGCTGCCGTTCGCGGTGCTGGCGGACTGGCCCGGGGACCTCGCCCGGCTGCACGGGGCGGGCTACGCCACGGTGGCGCTGACCCCGGCCGCCGACGCCGTCGACCTGGCCGATGTCGATCCTCGCGTGCACCGGCGCACCGCCGTGCTGCTCGGCGCGGAGGGGCCGGGTCTCACCCCGGCCGCGCAGCAGGTGGCACAGGTGCGAGCCCGGATCCCGATGCGCAGCGGGGTGGACTCGCTGGGCGTGGCCGCCGCCGCCGCGGTCGCCTTCGCCACCCTGCGCTGACCTGCATCGGTGCCGGTCAGGGGTTCGCGGACCGGACGGGCAGGGCGGCCGCCGCCGCGGCCGACAGTGCTCCGCCGACGGCAGCCAGGACGAACACGCCGGTCCCCGACCCGCCGGAGACCAGCAGCGCGAGCAGGCTGCTGCCGGTGATGCTGCCCAGGTACCGGCAGGTCGACCAGACCCCCGACGCCAGCCCGGCCCGCTCGGGCGGCAGGGCCTCCAGGCCCGCCGTCTGCACGGCGGCGGCCGCCAGACCCTGACCCACCCCGCACGCGGCCAGCAGCCCCGCGGTCAGCAGCGGCTCCCGGGACGTCTCCACCGCCACCAGGGCCAGCGACGCGGTGGCGACCAGCAGCCCGCCGAGCACCGCCGGGCGGCGCCGGCCCCACCGGTCGCTGAGCCGGCCACCGAGCAGGGACGCCACGCTCGCCCCGACGAGCAGGGCCAGCAGGAGCGGTACCGCCCGCGCGCTGCCGACCAGCAACGGCACCGCGAGCAGGGCGGTGTAGAGGGCGGCGTTCCCACTGGCGACCGCGGCCCCGGCGGCGACCACCCCGCGCACCCGGAACACCCGCACGTCCAGGACAGGGGACCGCTGCGCCAGTTCGTGCCGCACGAACCAGACCCCCGCCGCGACCACCAGCGCGCCGGCCGTGGCCAGGGCCGCCGGCGGGAGCCCCGGGGACTGGCTGAGCAGGGTCGCCCCGCCGCCGAGCACGACCAGCAGCAGGACGGCGCCGGACAGGTCGAACCGCGCGGGCGCCACAGGGGGTGGCGGGTCGGGTGGCAGGCCGCGGAGCAGGGCGGCCAGCGCCACGGCCACGACGGGCAACCCCACGAGGAACACTCCGCGCCAGCCGACCAGCGCGACCGCGGCCCCGCCCAGCACCGGCCCGGCCGCGGCCGCGGCGGTCGCGGACGCGCCGACCGCACCGAAGGCCCGACCCCGCACCGACTCGGGCACCGACGCCCGGACCAGCGCGGCGGCGTTGACCAGGGCCAGCGCGCCGCACGCCGCCTGCCCGCACCGCAGGCCGATCAGGAGGCCCAGGTCCGGAGCGAGCGCGGCAAGGGCACTGGCGGCGCCGAACCCGGTCGCGCCCAGCAGGCAGCTGCGCCGTCGTCCCCAGCGGTCGCCCAGCGCACCGGCGACCGGCTGACAGGCGGCGGTGACGACGAGGTAGGCGGTGACCAGGGCGAGGACACCGCCGACGCCGGCGCCGAACGCTTCCCGGATGCTAGGCAGGGCCACCGCCACCGACGTGGATCCCAGCGGGACCAGCGTGGTCACCAGACACGCCGCGGCGACCACTGGCCGCCCGGTGGAGGTGCCGGCCCGCATGGTGTCGGCTCAGCGCGGGCAGGTCGTGATAGGGCGCCGCTGCAGCAGCGCCAGCGCGCTCCCGGCCACCGCCCACTCCACGTCCGACGGGCCCCCGAAGATCGCGTCACACCGCCGCGCGAGGCCGGCGAGTTCCTCGAGCTGCGCGGGGTGCAGGCAGGGTCGGCGGGCATGGTGTTCCTCGACGACGACCGTCGTCGTCCCCCCGCCCGGCCGCGGGACGACGGCCCGATCCTTGTCGCCGACCACCTGCTCGAGCAGGTGTCCTTCCCGGTCCAGTCGGAACAGGTCGGGGGTCACCAGCCCGTCGACCACGGCCTCACCCAGCGCCCAGCTCGCCTCGACGACGAGCTCGTCGTTCCCGCTGACCGGGTTGCGGGAGAACAACACTCCCGCGACGACCGCCGGAACCAACCGTTGCAGCACCACGCCGCACCGCGGCGACGACAGATCACCCCGGGAGCGGCGGTAGTCCAGCGCGGATGGCGCAGCGGCCGACTCGGCCACCCGGATCACCGCATCGGCCACCGCGTCGGGATCCCAGAGGTTGAGCACGGTGAGGTGCTGGCCGGCGAAGCTGGACGCCGCGCCGTCCTCACCGACCGCCGAGGACCGCACGGCCAGTGGCCCGCCGAGCTGCTCGGCCGCCGTCCGCGCGGCATCACGTGCGGCGGGACTGCACGCGACGGCCGAAACCAGGTCGGCCGGCAGCGCGATCCCCGGCGGAACCGGCAACCCCCGACGCAGGGCGGTGCCGAGGGCAACCGCCTTACCCCCGTAGGCCTGCTCGTCCTCGACCGCTGTCAGAGGCAGCGGCAGGGGCTGGGACGTCACTGCAGCGAGACGGTTCCGGTTGCGCCGTCCACCCGCACCCGGGCACCGTCGGGCACGACCCGGGTCGCGTCCTGACAACCGACCACCGCCGGGATACCGAACTCCCGCGCCACGATCGCGGCATGCGACAGCAGCCCGCCGCGGTCGGTGACGATCGCGCCCAGGCGGGGGAGGACGACGTTGAACGCCGGGCCCGTCGACGGCGCGACCAGCACGTCGCCGGGCTGCACGCGGGACAGCTCGTGCGACCCGGCCAGGACCCGGGCGGTGCCCTCGTATCGGCCGGAGCTGACGCCCAGTCCCCGGACCGACCGAGCGGTGCCCGCGAGTGCGGCGTCCTGCAGCACCGAGACGAGCACGAAGCCCATCGCCTCCTGCAGCCGCGCCGCCGCTGGGGGCAGCCAGGAGGCGGGCACGAGCTCGCCCGGGGGCGGGCCGAACATCGGGGGCATGTCCCGGTAGCTGGAGGTCCGCCGCCACCGGACCCGCTCGGCGACCTCCCCTGCGGAGGGGCCGTGTCCCTGCAGGAGAAGGGTGCGCACCTCGTCGGGATCCAGGTCGACGGCGTCGGCCGGCTCGCCGAGGGCGCCACGTCCGGCCAGCCGGCGACCGACCTCGAGCAGCGCGGTCCGGGCCGTGCTGCCGAGCAACCGGTCGCCGTAGACCGCGCGCTCGTCGCGCAGCCGGTAGACCAGCAGGGCCTCGGCCAGCAGCGCGTCGAACTCTTCGCGGTGCTCTTCCGGGACCGCGGTCCGCACCCGTGCCGTCGCCTCGGCCCCCCGCTCCGCGTCCGGTCGACGCTGTGGGTCCAGGGCGCCCCGCAGCCGGATCAACACCAGGCCGGGCGCTTCCATCGACCCGGGCTCAGCGACGGCATCCTCGCCGTCGAGCGGCAGCGCGGCCAGGGCCGACAGGTACGCGTCCGCCCGCTGTCCCACGATGCCCGGCCAGCTCAGCAGCCGGCTCAGCACCTCATCGGCTTCCCGGGCCTCCTCGCGCACCAGCTCGGCCGCGGCGGGGTCGTCGTGCAGCGCCGCCACCAGGCCGGCCAGCTGCTCGGGTGCGCCCTCGGTCACCGGGCTGGCGCCGGCCAGGCAGCCCAGCACCTCGGCCGGCGGCAGCCCCGTCCACCGCATCGTGTGGACGACGAGATCGCCGACCGGGAGCATCGAGGGCATGTTGTGCCGGTGGTGCTGCAGATGCCCCTCCGCGAGCGCCTGCGCGCACCGGTCTACGTGGTCGCAGAGCCCCGCATCGTCCAGCGCGCCGAGGTCGACGGCGGTCAGCGCGTCGTGCAGCGCCAGCAGCGCGGGCTTGACCGACTCGTCCCACAGCTGCAGATCAGCCCGCCACCGACGCTCGGCGAACACCGCCTCGGCCGTCGCGACCCGCTCGCGCAGGGCTGGCACGTCCTGCAGCAGCTGCCGGAAGACCGGCTCGGGCGGCGGACCCGCGGCGTCCGGGGGAGCCCCTACGGGACGTGCCCGGTTGTAGAGGAAGCCGCCGACCAGCGCGGCGTCGTAGAACTCGAGCAGTGCGCCGTACCGTGCCAGGGTGTCGTGGAAGCCCGCCATGAAGGCGTCGGGAAAGACGGACGCGGTGAACCGGCACAACGGCCGGGGCACGTGCCCGCCGTCCAGCAGCCACGTCCCCGGCCCTGGGGCCGGCCATTCCCGCTGGATCTCCCCTTTGCTGAGCAGGTCGAGGGGCGGGCTGCCGAGGTCGTCCACGATGCGCCTCCTGGGCGAGGAGGGCTCACACCGTAGTGACCATGCCGGCGGTCTCCACAGAGCCGTACGGCCCTCCGGTTCAGCCGCGCAGTGAGAGCCGGGCCAGGTGGGCCCTTGCCTGCTCGGCGAACTGGGGCTGGCACAGCACGTCGTAGCGGCCGGCGACCACCTGGCTGGTGCTGGTGAAGTCGCGCTTGCCCTGGGTGGCGCCGTAGCCGACGGCACCGAAGATGGCACCGAACACGAGGCCGATCAGCAGACCGGTGAGCACCGAGCCCAACCAGCTGGAGCCGTCGGGGGCGAAGATGCCCAGCAGCAGGCCCACGAAGAGCCCGAACCAGGCGCCGCTGGCCGCGCCCGCGCCGATCGCCCGGCCCCAGGTCATCCGGCCGGTCACCCGCTCGACCATCCGCAGGTCGCTGCCGATGATCGTGACGTTCTCCACCGGGAACTTCTCGTCGGACAGGTAGTCGACCGCCCGCTGGGCCTGCTGGTAGTCGTCGTAGGTTCCGACCTGCACGCCGCCGAGCGGCATGGACACCGATGCTGCCACGTTCGCCTCCGTCAGGATCCGGGCAGCGGCGCGGCGGCCGGAGGGTCCGGCCGCTCCGCTGCAGCTGCCGGAGCACCCGTCGTCTACCCGAACGGCCGTGCCGTCCACCCTGTTCCGCCAAGGACTCCGCTCGTCACACCAGGCTGTCGGCCCAGGCTTGGTGCAGGTCGGCGAACCGGCCGGTGCCGGCGATCAGCTCGGCGGGGGAACCGTCCTCCACCAGCCGGCCGCCGTCCATGACCAGCACCCGGTCGGCGATCTCCACGGTGGACAGCCGGTGGGCGATGATCAGCGACGTCCGGTCGGCCAGCAGCGTCTGCAGCGCGCGCTGCACCAGCCGCTCGCTGGGCACGTCCAGGGAGCTGGTCGCCTCGTCCAGCACCAGCACGGCGGGGTCGGCCAGGAACGCCCGGGCGAAGCTGACCAGCTGGCGCTGCCCCGCGGACAGCCGCCCGCCGCGCTTGCGGACGTCGGTGTCGTAGCCCTGCGGCAGCGCCTCGATGAACCTGTGCGCCCCGATCGCCCGCGCCGCGCCTTCGACCTCCGGGCGGGTGGCGTCCGGCCGGCCGAAGGCGATGTTGTCGGCGATCGAGCCGGAGAACAGGAAGCTCTCCTGCGTCACCATCACCACCGCCCGGCGCAGGTCAGCGTCGGAGAGCTGGTCCAGCGGCACGCCGTCCAGCCGCACCTGCCCGTCGATCGGGTCGTAGAACCGGGCGGCCAGTCGGGCCAGCGTCGACTTGCCGGCGCCGGTCGCCCCCACCAGCGCCACCGTCTGCCCGGCGGGGATGGTGAGGTCCAGCCGGGGCAGCACCGTCGCGGCGCCGTAGCCGAACCGCACCCGGTCGAACACGACCTCACCCGCGGCGGCCGGCAACGGGGTCGGCTCGGCCGGTTCGGTCAGCACCGAGCGCTCCTCCAGCACACCGGACAGCTTCTCCAGCGCGGCGCTGGCCGACTGGTAGCTGTTGTAGAACATCGCGATGTCCTGCAGCGGGTCGAAGAACCGGCGCAGGTACAGCAGGAACGACACCAGGACGCCGACGGCCAGGTCATCGTCGAGCACCCGCAGCGCGCCGTAGCCCAGCACCGCCACGGTCACCAGGTTGCCGATCATGGTGACCGCCGGCACGAAGACCGCGATCAACCAGAACGCCCGGTGGTTCGCCCGGCGGTTCTCGTCGTTGAGCTCGGCGTGCAGCCGGTCGTTGCGGTCCTCCCGGCGGAAGGCCTGGACCGCCCGGATGCCGCCGAACGTCTCGGTGAACTGCACGATCAGCGCGGCGATCGTCTGCCGGGTGCGCCGGTAGGCGATCGTGGAGTTGCGCTGGAACCAGCGGCTGAGCAGGTACAGCAGCGGAAAGCCCAGCAGCGCGACGACCCCCAGCGGGAGGTCGAGCACCAGCAGCACGACCCCGATCGTCGCCACGCTGAACAGCGCGGTGAGCAGGCCGTCGAGCCCCTCGTCCAACAGCTCGGCGAGGGCCTCCACGTCGCTGGTCAGCCGGCTGATCGTCTTGCCCGACGTGTACCGCTCGTGGAAGGACAGCGGAAGGTGCTGCACGTGCCGGAAGACACGCCGGCGCAGGGTCAGCAGGACCTCCTGCCCCACCCGGCCGGAACCCACGAGGAACAGGTAGCGCAGCGCCGCGTCGGCCACCGCCGCGCCGACCATCGCCGCCGTCGTCCACACCAGCGGCCACGGATCGCCGCCCAGCAGCGCCGGCACGGCCACGTCGATGCCGACGCCGATCAGGAACGGCCCGGCCAGCCACGCGAGGTTCTGCACCAGGATGACCGACAGCAGCGCCCACAGCGCCCGCCGGTGCGGCCGGAGCAGCTCACCGAGCAGCCGCCGGGACCGACCGCGCAGGAACGAGCTCGCCGAGGCCGACAGCTCGTCGGTGTCCTCGGTGGCCACCCCCCGCCAGTCGGCGGACGCGTCGACCGGCGCGGGCGCCGCGCCCTGGTCCGGCGCGCTCATCGGCTCCCCACCTCGCTCAGCCCGCCCGCGCCGGTCAGCTCCGACTCGGAGGACAGCAAATCCCGGTAGGCCGGAACCTCGGCCAGCAGATCGGTGTGCCGGCCCACCGCGGTGATCCGGCCGCCCTCGAGCAGGGCCACCCGGTCGGCCAGCAGCACCGTGGACGCCCGGTGCGCCACCACCAGCGCGGTGGTGTCGGCCAGCACGTCGCGCAGCGCCCGCTCCACCAGCGCCTCGGTGTGCACGTCCAGCGCCGACAGGGGGTCGTCGAGCACCAGGACGGCGGGACGGCCGACCACCGCGCGGGCCAGCGCGAGCCGCTGCCGCTGACCGCCGGACAGCGACAGCCCCTGCTCGCCGATCCGGGTGTCGAGCCCCCACGGCAGCTCGTGGACGAACTCTGCCTGGGCGACCCGCAGCGCCTCGGCGACCTCCCGGTCGCCCGCGCCCGGCCGACCCAGCGTCAGGTTCTCCCGGACGCTCATCGAGAACAGCGTCGCCTCCTCGAAGGCGGTCGCCACGACCGAGCGCAGCTGGGCCAGCGGCAGGTCCCGGACGTCGTGCCCGTCCAGCGTGACCCGCCCGCTGGTGACGTCGACCAGCCGCCCGACCAGCGCGGTCAGCGTCGTCTTCCCCGACCCGGTGGCCCCGACCAGGGCCACCGTCTCACCGGGGGCGAGGTCCAGGTCCACCCCGTCGAGCACCGGGGATCCACCGCCGGGGAAGCGGAAGCCGACGGACTCGAACCGCAGCCGCGCCGGGGTGCCGATCGGCTGCGGGCGGGCACCCGGGCGGTCGGTCACGGTCAGCGGGGCGTCGAGCAGCTCACCGATCCGGTCGCAGGCGCTGGCCGTCTCCTGGGCCTGGGCCAGCAGGAACCCCAGCGACAGGATGGGCCACAGCAGCACGGTGAACAGGGCGACGAAACCGACCAGGCCGCCCAGCGTGAGCGCACCGCTCGACACGGCCAGCGATCCGCCGACCAGGATGATCGCCAGGGTGATCTGCGGTTGGAACTCGAACAGGCACCAGATCTTGGCCAGCGTGCGGACCTTGACCAGCTGGAGGTCGCGCAGCCGTACCGCCTTGCGGTCGTACCGGTCGAACACCAGCCGGCTGCGGCCGAGGGACTTGACCACCCGGATGCCCTGCACCGCCTCCTCGACGTGGGTCGCCAGCTCGCCCTGCTCGTCCTGGGCGTCCCGGGACTGGGCGTTGTAGCTCTTCTCCCAGCGCAGCGCGAAGAACGTCAGCGGGATGCTGGTCAGCAGCACCGCGACGCCCAGCGGCCAGTACGTGATCACCAGCAGGACGCCGACCACCGCGCAGGTGATCAGGTTGACGATCAGGAACACCGCCCCGAACCCGACGAAGCGCCGGACCGTCGACACGTCGGTGGTGGCCCGGGACAGCAGCTGACCGGAGGACCAGCCGTCGTGGAACGCCACCGGCAGCCGCTGCAGCCGCTGGTACAGGGTGTCGCGCAGGTCGCGCTCGATGCGCAGGCTGCTGTTGTTCATCGCCCACCGGCGCAGGAAGAACAGCGCGGCCTCGGCGACGCCGAACGCGAGGGCCAGCGCCAGCAGGGGCACCAGGCCGGCCCGGTCGCCGGCGGCGATCGGGCCGTCGACCACCGCCCGGACGACGAGCGGGATCACCAGCTGGGTGAGCGTGGCCAGCAGCGCCCCGAGGAAGGTCAGCGCGACCAGCCCGCGGTACGGCCGGATGAACGGCCACAGCCGGGCCAGCGCTGACAGGCGGCCCCGCGGGGTCTCGGGCGGGGCGGGGCTGACGGTCATGGCCTGGCCAGGTTAGGACCAGGTGCTGACAGTCCCTAACCATTTACTCGCAGAGCGTGGGCCCCCCGCGAGCCTGCGAGTGGTGGGGTCAGGCCCCGTCCAGGGCACCGCCCTGAGCCTGCGAAGGGTGGGGAGGACGGGGCCCTTCCACCGCCCGTTAGCGGTGCCGGCGGACGCCGAAGACGATGTCCTCCCAGGCCGGGATGCGGGCGCGCGGGTCCTCGGACTCCGGGTCGCCGACCCGGCCGAGCACGACGGTGTCCCGGGTGGCGAGGTCGTGGTCGATGGGGTCGGAGCCGGACAGCAGCACGTCGACCGGCCCGTCGACCGGGACGACCTCGCCCCGCACGTCGGCCACGTCGTCACCGGAGTGGTCCTGCCGGGCGTGGTCGCGGCCGTCCTCGATCTCCTCGACGGCCAGATCGTCGGCGTCCTCGAGGTGCTCACGGTCCCGGAGGCTGGCGGCGTCCCCATGGCCGTCGCCCCGGGCGTCCCCGTCCCCGGCGTCGCCGGCGTCCCCGTGGGCGGCGTCCGCCGGTCCGGGGCTGCCCGCCGGCCGGCGGACGACCGAGATCGGGCGCCGCGGGTCCGTCGCCGGCGCGCCGGCCGGCACGTCGGGAACCACCCGCACCAGCCGGGTTCCCTCGGCGAAGTCCATGGTGGTGGCGTCGACCGGGGTGACGGTCTTGGCCGGGATGTCGTAGCTCCAGCGGGTGGTACCGGACTTGTGCCCGGCCCGCCATGCGGCGCGGACCTGCCAGGTGCCGTCCTCGTTGCGGTGGGCGTCCCAGCGCACCGCGTCCAGGTCGGCGCCCAGCAGCCGCAGCCGGTCGGACATGAACTGCTCCAGCGGCACCGACGGCGTCCCCTCGGACAGCCGGACCCGGGCCTCCCGCGCCTGGTCGGCCACCCGTTCCCGCTCCTGCAGGACCGGGTGGGCGAACCGCATGATCCGCTCGACCGACGTGCCGGAGGAGTGGGCCACCTGTTCCGGTGTCTCGCCGGCGCGGATGCGCGCCTGGATGATCCGGGGCGGCAGCGAGTTCCCCACCTCGATCTCGATCTGGGCCACCCGGTGGGCGTCCCCGCGGGCCGCGGCCCGCAGCCGGTCGTCGATCGGCAGCTGGAATCGGTCGGCGGGGTCTCCGGAGTCGGGCCCGTCCGGCGCGAGCACCATGTGCTTGCCGTCGTCGGAGAGCGCCACGAGGCGCAAGGAGCGCATGAGGGGCTTCCTCCAGCTGGATAGGGACGGCCCGGGGGAGCGGACCTGTCACGCGAGGCTATCTGCGTCGCAGGAGCCCCACGCGCAGACACGCCCGGCCCGGCGCGTCGGCTCGACAGCGGGCCTCCCGGCCTCCTCCACCCAGCGTCGGCGCCCGTGGCGCAGCGCCCGACCGGGGGCAGGAACGGCCAGTTCTGCCCAGGGGAGGGGGGCCAGGTGACCTGCTGGGGACGCCCGGCGGGGTCCGCCGGCATGGCGCTGCCCCGGCGGATCGGCGGCTCCGAGTGGTCCCACGGCGGCTACCCGACCCTGGTGGCGCCGACCCGGTGGCCGGAGCCGTTCGGCGCAGGTGCCACGCTGGCCGGGATGAGCGACCTGCGGACCTTCTTCGCCGGCACCGAGCCGCGGGACGCCGACGTCCCCGTGCCGGAGTCGGTGCAGGCCTGTCCGGAACCGTCCGCGCGGGTGCTGCGGTGGACCTCCTGCTGCTGCCCGGTGAGGGGCACACCGTCGTCGGCCGGGAACGTCGTGCAGCTGACGGAACGCGTGACCGAGTGGTTCGATCGGTGGCCGTGAGCCGAGCAGCGGACCACCCGGCGTCCCGACCCGCGAGGTCCCGATGACCGACACGGCCGGCGTGTTCGCCCGCTATCCCCGGACGGCCCTCGACGAGGCGGTGACGCCGGACGGCGCGCTGCGGCCCGGCTACGAGCCCATCGCCCGGGTGCTCGACGCGTGCGGCGGGGTGGGGATCGCGACGGTCGCCGGCGCCTTGGCCGAGGAGCGACGGGCCCGTGGCGTGGTCCTCGGCACCTTCGTCGACGGCCGGCTGGAGGAGCGGCCCTTTCCGATGTGCCCGGTGCCGCGGGTGGTCCCGGCCGGGGACTGGGCTCAGTTGTCCCGCGGGGTGGAGCAGCGGACCCGGGCGCTGAACGCCTTCCTGACCGACGTGTACCGGCCCGCCGGCCGCCGGCGCACCGACCCGGACCAGGACGCGGAGATCGTGCGGTCGGGGATCGTGCCGGCGCACCTGGTGTCCGCGAACCCCGGTCACCGCCCGGCGGCGGTGGGGCTGGGCTGGCCGGGGCAGCAGCGGGTCACCGTGTCCGGGCTGGACCTGCTGCGTGGTCCGGACGGCTGGGTGGTGCTGGAGGACACCCTGCGGGTGCCGTCGGGGATCGGCTTCGCCCTGGCCAACCGGGACAGCGGGCGCGCGGTGCTGCCCGGGCTGTACCGGGACGCCGAGGCCGCGGGTCTGGCGGACCCGTCCGGAGCCGTCGACCTGCTGCGCGCTGCGCTCGCCGACGCGGCTCCGCCCCGCTGCGACGGCGAACCGCAGCTGGGCCTGCTGTCCGACGGGCGGCACGACACCGCCTGGTTCGAGCACCGGCTCCTCGCCGAGGCGCTGGGCATCCCGATCGTCACCCCCGACACGCTGTGGCCCACCCGATCCGGCGGGGTCGCCGTCCACGTCGACGGGGAGCGGCGGCCGGTGGACGTGCTGTACCGGCGCCTCGAGGAGACGGAGCTGGCCGCCCACGTGACGCCCGGCGGCGCCCCGATGGACGTGCTGCTCGCCGAGGCGGTGCGGCAGGGCCGGCTGGCGCTGGCGAACGTGCCGGGGAACGGGGTGGCCGACGACAAGGCCACCTACCGGTACGTCCCGGAGATGATCCGGTTCTACCTGGGCGAGGAACCGGTGCTGGCGTCTGTGCCGACCTGGGTGCTGGCCGAACCGGACGACCTGGACGCCGTCCGGGACCGGTTGCACGAGCTCGTCGTCAAGCCGGTCGACGGGTACGGCGGCCAGGGCGTCGTCTTCGGGCCGCGCTGCTCCACCGCCGAGCTGGCCGAGCTGCAGGCGGAGGTCGCCGCGGCGCCGCACCGCTTCATCGCCCAGGAGCTCGTCGACTTCACCACCGTGCCCACCGTCGTGGACGGGGTGGTCGCCCCCCGGCACGCCGGTCTGCGGGTCTTCGCCGTCGCCGGCGCGACCACCCGGGCGCTGCCCTCACCCCTGAGCCGGGTCGCGCGGGCCGCGGGGGAGCTGCTGGTCAACTCCGGCAGCGGCGGCGGCAGCAAGGACACCTGGGTGCTCCCCCCCGGGTGATGACCTCCTCAGGGGGCCGCCCCGAGGGTGCGCGGGGTGCGGAAGGGGTTCCTTGCCCTACAGCTTGGCGACGACGTACTCGATGCAGGCGGTCAGCGCGCTGACGTCGTCGGGGTCGACCGCCGGGAACATGCCCACCCGCAGCTGGTTGCGGCCCAGCTTGCGGTACGGCTCGACGTCCACGACGCCGTGCGCCCGCAGCGTCTTCGCGACCAGCGCGGCGTCCACCGACTCGTCGAAGTCGATGGTGCCGACGACGAGCGAACGTTCCCCGACCTCGCTGACGAACGGCTGGGTGTACGGGGTGTCCTCGGCCCAGCCGTACAGCCGGGACGAGGACTCGGTGCTGCGCGCCACGGCGCCGGACAGCCCGCCGAGGCCGAGCATCCAGTCGATCTGGTCGGCCAGCAGGAACAGCGTCGCGACGGCCGGGGTGTTGTAGGTCTGGTCCTTGCCGGAGTTGTCCACGGCGATGGACAGGTCCAGGAAGCCGGGGATCCAGCGCCCGGACGCCTTGATCTCGGCCACCCGGGCCAGCGCCTTCGGCGACATCAGCGCGATCCACAGGCCGCCGTCGCTGGCGAAGCTCTTCTGCGGCGCGAAGTAGTAGACGTCGCTCTGCCGCACGTCGACCGGGAGGCCCCCGGCGCCGGAGGTCGCGTCGATGAGCACCAGGGCGCCCTCGTCGGCGCCCTCCGGCCGCACCACCGGGGCCATCACGCCGGTGGAGGTCTCGTTGTGCGCCCAGGCGTAGGCGTCCACGCCCGGCTGCCCGGTGGGCAGGGCCAGCGAGCCGGGGTCGGCCTTGGCGATCACCGGGTCGTCCAGGAACGGAGCCTCGGCCACGCCGCCGGCGAACTTGGCGGAGAACTCCCCGTAGCTGCCGTGCGCGCTGCGCTGCCGGATCAGCCCGACCGTCGCGGCGTCCCAGAACGCCGTCGTCCCGCCGTTGCCCAGTACCACCTGGTACCCGTCGGGCAGGTCGAAGAGCTGGCCGAGACCCTCGCGCACCCGCCGGACCAGGTTCTTGACCGGAGCCTGCCGGTGCGAGGTGCCCATCAGCGCGGCGCCGGGGCCGGCCAGCGCGGCCAGCGCCTCGGGTCGCACCTTGGACGGGCCGCAGCCGAACCGCCCGTCCCCGGGCAGCAGGTCGGCAGGGATCTCGATGCTCATGCGTGGCATGCCCTTCAGGTCTTGTGGCCTCCCGGCCCCGTCCGGAGGCTCGCCCCGAGCTTGCGAGGGGTGAGAGGGACGGGGTCCTTCGACTTGTTCAGGCGGGGGTGGCCTGGCTGATGGACTTGGTGGTGATGGTGTCCCAGCCCTCGACGTCCTCCGGCTTGCGCGGGTCGGGCCCGATGTAGCGGGCCGAGGGCCGCACCAGCCGGCCGGTGTTCTTCTGCTCGAGGATGTGCGCGCACCAGCCCGCGGTGCGGGCGCAGGTGAACATCGAGGTGAACATGTGGCTGGGGACCTGCGCGAAGTCCAGCACGATCGCGGCCCAGAACTCGACGTTGGTCTCGATCGGGCGGTCGGGACGGCGCTCGCGCAGCTCCTTCAGCGCAGCGTTCTCCAGCGCGAGGGCGGCCTCGAAGCGCGGCGCCTTCAGCTCCTTGGCCGCGCGGCGCAGCACCCGGGCGCGGGGATCCTCGGCGCGGTACACGCGGTGGCCGAA
>JAICZD010000036.1 GCA_025933855.1 Modestobacter sp.
ACGGCAGATCGGCGACCAGCTCCGCGACGGGCTTGCGGGTGCCGGTGTAGAACGGCACCTCCAGGCGCACGTGCCGCCGGGCCCGGCTGGCGCGCAGGTCGCGCATGAGGTCGACGATGCGGTGCAGCTCGTCGGCCTCGAAGGCCAGCATCCATTCGTAGTCACCCAGCGCGAAGGCCGCCACCGTGTTGGCCCGCACGTCCGGGTAACCGCGGGCCTGCATGCCGTGCTCCTTGAGCATGTCCCGGCGCTCCTCGTCCGGCAGCAGGTACCACTCGTAGGACCGCACGAAGGGATAGACGCAGACGAAGCGGCGCGGCTCCTCGTCGGCGAGGAAGGCGGGGATGTGGCTGCGGTTGAACTCCGCCGGCCGGTGCAGCGCCATCTGCGACCAGACCGCCTCCAGCGAACGGCCGAGCGTGGTGCGCCGGAACCGGCCGTAGGCCTCCTGCAGCGCCTCCGGGCTCTCCGCGTGCCACCAGATCATCAGGTCGGCGTCGGCCCGCAGCCCGGCCACGTCGTACACCCCGCGGACGACGACGTCCTTGCCCGCCAGCTCGTCGAACAGCGCGGTGACCTCGTCGGACGCGGGGCCGCGCTGGTCGTCGGCGAGCGACCGGACAGCCCGGAACACCGACCACATCGTGTACCGGGTCCGGGCGTTGAGCTCGTTGGCCCGCTTGCCGATGCTCCGCTGTTCGGTGTGCTCGTCGCTCATGGGTCCATTGTCGCGCGCTGCGCCGCCCGGCGACCGGGGGGCCGCAGGACCAGCGCCACGCCGACCGTGGTGACCACCACCCCGGCCAGCGACAGCAGCGGCAGCTCCTCGCCGAAGAGCAGGTACGCCTCCACCGCGGTGGCGGGCGGCACCAGGTAGAACAGGCTGGACACCCCGGCCGCGCTGCCCCGGCGCAGCAGCATGAGGAGCAGCAGCACGGCGCCGATGGACAGGGCGAGGACCAGCCAGGCCAGCGCGGCGAGGAAGTCCGCCGTCCACCGGATGGACATGCTCTCGGTGACGCCGGCCGCCAGCACCAGCACCAGCGCCGCCGCCGTGTACTGCACGGCCGTGCCGGACAGCAGCGGAATGGCCTCGCCGTGCCGCTTCTGCCACAGGGTGCCCGCGGTGCCCGCCAGCAGCGCGACCAGGCAGCCGGCGACCCCGGCCGGGGGAAAGGCGCCCGGCTCCCCCGACGCGCTCGCCAGGCCCGGGGCCAGCACCAGGCCCACGCCGAGGACGCCGGCGGCCAGGCCCAGCCACTGCAGGAGGAGGAGCCGCTCCCCGAGCAGCCGGGTGGCGAGCGCGGCGGTGACCACCGGCTGCAGGCTGACCACGACCGCGGTCACGCTGGCCGGCAGCCCCCGGGAGATGGCGAAGAAGACCCCGCCGAGGTAGCCGGCGTGCAGCAGCAACCCGGCCACGGCAGCCCGGCCGTACTGGCCGCGGGAGACCGGGAACGCCGAGCGGGTCAGCACGGCCAGCACCGCGAGCAGGACGCCGGCCAGCGCCAGCCGCAGCGCCAGGAAGGTGAACGGCTCGGCGTAGGGCAACCCGTACCGCGCCCCGACGAAGCCGGTGCTCCACAGCAGCACGAACACCGCCGGCGCGGCGGCGGTCGCGGCCCGGCGCGCACGCGGCGGGGTCACCGGCGGCGGGGTCACAGCAGCGCGGCGACGGCCCGGTGGGCGTCCCGGATGCAGGCCGGCACGCCGACCCCGCCGTACGCGGCGCCGGCCACCGCGAGTCCGGGAACGGCGCCGACCGCCGCGTGGATCGCCGCCACCCGCTGCGGATGGCCGACCAGGTACTGGGGCAGGCCGCCGCCCCAGCGCACCAGGTGGGTCTCCACCGGCTCCGGCAGTTCCAGCCCGAGCAGGTCGGCGACGTCGGCGACCACCGCGCCGGTCAGCTCCGCGTCCGGGCGCTGCAGCTGGTGCTCCTCGCCGTAGCGGCCGACCGAGGCGCGGACCCGGAGCAGCCCGCCGCCGTCCGGGCCGCCGGACAGGTGCGGCCACTTCGACGAGGAGACGGTCACCCCCTTCACCAGCCGGCCGGTCACCGGCGGCACCAGCAGGCCGGACCCGGCGGCCACCGGCTGGGCGGGGAACGCCATCGCCACCACGGCCATCGAGGCGTACGGGATGCCGGCCAGCGGCCGGACCGCGCCGGGGACGACGTCGCCGAGCAGCCGGGCGGCCTTCGGGGCCGGCGCGGTGACCAGGACGACGTCGGCGGCCAGCGTCTGCGGCGCGGCCGCCGTGCCCACCGACAGCTCGAAACCCGAGCCGGTGCGGCGCAGCGCGTGCGCCGGCGTCCGCAACCGGACGTCGGCGCCGGCGGCGGCCACCAGGGCGGCCGGCAGCGAGCCGATCCCCTGGGCCACGGTCACGAACACCGGGCCGTCGGCGTCGCCACGGCTGCGCACCCCGGCGTCCCGGGCGGCGCGGGCAGCGGCGAGCACCGACCCCGCCGAGCCCAGCTGCGCGGCCAGCGCGGGCATCGTCGCGGCCAGCGAGAGGTCGTCGGGCCGCCCGGCGTAGACACCGCCGAGCAGCGGCTCGACCAGCCGGTCGACGACCTCGTCGCCGAGCCGCTCGCGCAGCAGCGCACCGACGGCCACGTCGCCGTCCAGCCGCAGCGGCGGCAGGGCGGCCTCGGCCCGCACCCGGGCGACGCCGGCCGGGGTGAGCACCCCGGCCAGCCCGTCGGCGGAGGTCGGCACCCCCAGCACCGTGCCGGCCGGCAGCGGATGCCGGCCGTCGGGCAGCACGATCGCGGCCCGGGTGGTCGCCGGGGCGACCAGCTGGTCAGCCAGCCCCAGGGCCTCCACCAGCTGGACCGCCTCCGGCACCCGGGCGAGCATCGCCTCCGCGCCGGTGTCGTACCACGGGCCGGCCAGCCGGACCCGGTCCAGCTTGCCGCCGATCCGCGCGGCCGCCTCCAGCACCACGACCTCGTCGTCCGGCCGGGCCCGGCGCCACTGGAAGGCGGCGGTCAGGCCGGTGATGCCGGCGCCCACGACGACCAGCCTCATCGGGCGGACAGCTCGTGCACCAGCTCGACGACGTGGGTGAGCGCGCCGGGGTCGGTGTCCGGCAGCACGCCGTGCCCGAGGTTGAACACGTGGCCGCGGGCGGCCCGGCCCTGCTGCACCACGCGGGTGACCTCCCGGTCGATCGTCGCCCGGTCGGCGAGCAGGACGGCGGGGTCGAGGTTGCCCTGCAGCGAGTAGCCCGGGCCCACCCGGCGGGCGGCCTCGTCCAGCGGCACCCGCCAGTCGACGCCCACGACGTCCGCACCGGCGTCCCCGATGAGCGCCAGCAGCTCGCCCGTGCCCACGCCGAAGTGGATCTTCGGGATGTCCGGCGCAGCCAGCCCGTCGAACACCGCGCGGGAGTGCGGCAGCACCCGGCCGGCGTAGTCGGCCGGGGACAGCACGCCGGCCCAGGAGTCGAAGAGCTGGACGGCGGACACCCCGGCGTCCACCTGGGCGCGCAGGAACGTCGCCGCGGAGACGGCGAGCCGGTCCAGCAGCCGCTGCCAGGCCCGCGGCTCGGCGTACATGAAGGCCTTGGTGCGGGCGTGCTCCTTGGAGGGGCCGCCCTCGATGAGGTAGGTGGCCAGCGTGAAGGGCGCCCCGGCGAAGCCGATCAGCGGAACGGGGCCGAGCTCGGCGACCAGGGCGCGGACGGCGGTGGCCAGGAACGCCAGCCGGTCCGGCTCCAGCGGCGGCAGCGCGTCGACGTCGGCGACCGAGCGGACCGGGGTCGCGACGACCGGGCCCACCCCGGGCTCGATCTCGATGTCGACGCCCGCCACGACCAGCGGCAGCACGATGTCGGAGAACAGGATCGCCGCGTCCACGCCGTGCCGGCGGACCGGCTGCAGGGTGATCTCGGTGACCAGATCCGGGTCCTGGCACGCCTCGAGCATGGCGGTTCCGGCGCGCAGCGCGCGGTACTCCGGCAGCGAGCGGCCGGCCTGGCGCATGAACCACACCGGCGTCCGGGACACCGGCAGCCCGCGGGCCGCCCGCACCAGATCGGAGCCGGCGGGGGGCGGTGCTGCAGCGGTTCCCACGACAGGCCATGCTCCCAGACCGGTGTCCCGGCCCGGTGCGGCGCGTCGGGACGCGACGCGCCGCGCCGTCCGCCCTACCCTGCGCAGGTGGCCCCGCAGCGCACCCGTCCCGACGACGACGCGCCGTCCGAACCCGGAACGGTCCCCGCCGCCTTCACCGACGTCCTGCGCGCGCTGTCGTCGGTCCGGCCACGCCCCGACGTCGTGCTGGAGCAGATCCCGGCGCCGCAGCGGCTCGCGCCGTACGCCGCCGCGATCGGGGCGACCGTCTCCCAGCCCGACGGCGACGAGCTGCTGGACGTGGCCAGCGGCCGGTTCATCGTGCTCTACGACCCGGCCGGCCACGAGGCCTGGGACGGCACGGTGCGCTGCGTCGCGTACGTCTCGGCGGTCACCGACTCCGACATGGTGGACGACAGCATGTTCTCCGAGGTCGCGTGGAGCTGGCTGACCGAGGCCCTGGCCGACAGCGGCGCGGCCTCCCACGCGCTCGGCGGCACCGTCACCCGCACCGCCTCGACCCGGTTCGGGGACATCGCCGCACCCGAGCACTCGGTCGAGGTGGAGATCCGGGCCTCGTGGACGGCGGAGGACGGCGCCCTCGACCGGCACCTGCGCGCCTATCTGGAGGTGCTCGGCACCGCGGCCGGTCTTCCTCCCGAGGGGGTCCACCAGCTGGGCGCTGGGCAGCGCAGCGCCGGGGCAGGCCTCTAGACTCCCGGCGGCGGATTCGCCCCCCGGCCGTCGGTGCGTCGGACCCGGGTGGAGCACCGGAGGGAGGGGTGGATGTCGCTGGGCGCGTCCCGGATCGACGGCGTCCCCCTCGGGCCGGATGCCAGCGCCCTGGTCGTCGACCCCGCACCGCTGCTGCGCGAGGCACTGGCCGCCCGGTTGCGGGCCCTCGGCGCCCGCGAGGTCGAGGAGGCCGCCTCGCTGGAGGAGGCCCGGGTGCGGGTGCACGTGTCCGGTCCGCGGGCGCTGTGCGTGCTGGACGTGGACCTGCCCGAGGTGGGGCCGGAGACGGCCGGTCGCGGCGGTGACCCCGGGCGCGGGCTGGAGCTGCTGCCCACGCTGCGCACCGAGGGCTGGCCGGTGACCGTCGTCCTCACCGCGGTGACCGACCCGGCCGTGGTGCGGGCCGCCTTCCTGGCCGGCGTGCACGGGTACCTGCTCAAGAGCAGTTCCCCGACGACGGTGACCGACGGGCTGCGGACGGCGCTGGCCGGCGAGGTGTACGCCGATCCGGGGATCGCCTCCAGCCTCGCCCAGGGCCTGGCCCAGGTCGGCGTGGACGAGGCCGTCGGTGAGCTGAGCGCCCGCGAGCGCGACATCCTGCGGCTGGTCGCCGACGGGCACACGAACAAGGAGATCGGCGAGCTGGTGGACGTGTCCGCACTGACCGTGAAGAGCCACCTGGCCCGGATCGCCCGCAAGCTGGGCACCGGCGACCGGGCCCACATGGTGGCCCTGGGGCTGCGGTCGGGGGTCATCTCCTGAGCACCGACCCGGCACCCGACGTCCCGACCGTCGGCGAGCCCGTCGACGGCGCCGACCAGCCCGACCCCGAGGAACCGGCCGCGGTTCCGCTGCTGGCCCCCCGCGACGGGCTGCCCCCGCTGACCGACACCTCCACCGCGCTGGTCCGGTACGCCGAGGCGCTGGCGGCTGGTACCGGCCCGGTGGCCGTGGACGCCGAGCGGGCGTCGGGGTACCGGTACGGCCAGCGCGCCTACCTGGTCCAGCTCCGCCGGGAGGGCGCTGGCACCGGGTTGATCGACCCGATCCCGCTACCGGACCTGTCGGTGGTGCAGGAGGCCATCGCCGACGCGGAGTGGGTGCTGCACGCGGCGAACCAGGACCTCCCGTGCCTGGCCGAGATCGGCCTGCGGCCGACCCAGCTCTTCGACACCGAGCTGGCCGCCCGGCTGGCCGGGCTGCCCCGGGTCGGCCTGGGCGCGGTCGTCGAGTCGCTGCTGGGCTTCTCGCTGCAGAAGGGCCATTCCGCCGCCGACTGGAGCACCCGCCCGCTGCCCGAGGACTGGCTGGTGTACGCGGCGCTGGACGTCGAGGTGCTGGTCGACCTGCGCGACTCGCTGGTCGCGATCCTCGACGAGCAGGGCAAGACGGAGTGGGCGCGGCAGGAGTTCGAGGCGATCCTCACCGCCGGGCCGCCCGCTGCCAAGGTCGATCCGTGGCGGCGCACCTCGGGCATGCACGGCCTGCGGCAGCGCCGGCAGCTGGGCATGCTGCGGTCGCTGTGGCAGGCGCGCGACGAGCTGGCCCGCCGCCGCGACATCGCGCCCGGCCGGGTGCTGCCCGACGCCGCGATGGTCTCCGCGGTGCAGGCCGACCCCAGGAGCGAGGCCGCCCTGCTGGAGCTGCCGGTCTTCCGCGGCCGGGCCAACCGCAAGCTGGTCGGCACCTGGTTCGGTGCCCTGGTCCGCGGCCGGCAGCTGCCGGACAGCGAGCTGCCGCCGCACAGCCGCCCCGGTGACGGGCCCCCGCCGGTCAACCGCTGGAGCGATCGGGACCCGGCCGCGGCGGCCCGGCTGGCGGCGGCCCGGACCGGCCTCACCCGGCTGTCGCAGGAGTGGTCGGTGCCGGTGGAGAACCTGCTGTCACCGGACCTGGTGCGCCGGCTGATGTGGACGCCGCCGTCCCCGGCCGACGCCGACGCGGTCGCGGCCGCGCTGCGCGCCGGTGGGGCACGGGAGTGGCAGGTGGAGCTGACCCGCGACCTGCTCACCGCGGCCATCGCCGCCGGCTGACCGGCCTTTCGGGCGGAGCGGGGGGTCAGCCGGCGAAGCCCGACCCGGTCTCCAGCAGCGTCTTGAGGTCGCTGAGGACCCACGGCCAGCCCCCGCCGCCCATCTCACCGAACGCGTTGTCGCCGGAGGTCATCGCGGCCACGGTCGGCATGCCGCCGAGCTCGTGGGTCACGGTGAGCCGGCACACGCCGTCCTCACCGGGGCCCTCGATCTCCCAGGTCAGCCGGCTGAAGCCCTCGGCCGCGGCGGTCGGGTCCATGGCCATCCGCCAGGTCTGGACCAGCCGCCGGGGCGGGTCGACCTCGAGCACCTCGCCGTCGACGACGACCTCGGGCAGGTCCCAGCCCATGGCGGCCGAGGCCTGCTTCATCTCCTCGCTGGCGTGCGCGACGTAGGCCCCGTCCGGGCGCAGGTCGTACTGCGCGGGAGCTCCGTAGCCGTAGCGGCCGTTCCAGTCCGGATCGGTGATCGCCTGCCAGATCCGCTCGGGGGTCGCCTTGATGTAGACCCGGTGGACCTGGGTCGCCTGTGCCGTCTCAGTGGTCGTCATGTCCGCTCTCCAGCTCGTTCTTGAGATCGACGAGCGCCGCGACGTGGCGCTCCGTGTACTTGTCGATCCACCGGTCGTGGATCGACCGGATGGGCACCGGGTTGAGGAAGTGCAACTTCTCCCGGCCGGACTTCCGGGTCACGACGAGCCCGGCCTCCTCCAGGACACGCAGGTGCTTCATGACGCCGTAGCGGGTCATCTCCACCTCCGCCTCCAGCTCGCCGAGGGTGCGGCCGTCGCGACTGAACAACAGGTCGAGCAGGAACCGCCGCGTCGGATCGGCGAGCGCCTTGAACACGCGGTCGTCGTCCGGCACGGTCCGACGATAGGTGACCAAAAGGTCACATGTCAACGGTCACGGCGACCCTTGGGTGGCCCTTCCGAAGATGTCAGGATCACCGACGCGTGGTCGGCGGGGCCAGCACTGGACGGATTACCGGAACTTGGTGGTGAGGCTGTCCATCGTGCGGTCCACCGAGGCGACCTTCAGGTGCGAGATGCCGCTCGTCGCGCCGGCGGCCAGCATCGCCTCGTGCGCGGCGCGGAGCGTGGCCCAGACCGCGTCGGCGTCGCCCTCCAGGGTGGTGCCGAGCGCGCCGACCTCGTACCGCAGGCCGGACGCCTGCAGGACGGCGATCGCGGCCTCGACGTGGGCGTGCGGATCGTCGGGTGTACCGGCCGGCGACGGCGCCACCTGGATCTCGGCAATGATCATCCTTCACCTCCGGCCCTCGCGCGGGGGCCCGCCGCGAGCTTGCGAGTGGTGGGGGGCACGGGGGTCCTGCTACGGCTGGCCCTCGACCTGCTCGGCCACCGATTCCCCGCTCACCCGGTCGGCCAGCCGGGCCGCCCACTCGGCGATCCGGCGGGCGACGTCCTGCTCGGTCAGCCCGGCGTCGGCGAGCACCTGGCCGCGGCTGCCGTGGCCGAAGAACTGCTGCGGCAGCCCCATCGTCCGCACCGGGACGTCGCTGTCGGCGTCCTGCAGGGCGCGGGTGAGCAACGAGCCCACTCCCCCGGCGCGCCCGCCGTCCTCGACCGTGACGACCAGCCGGTGCTCCTGCGCGAGCGCGACCAGCTCCGGAGCGACCGGCAGCACCCACCGCGGATCGACGACGGTGACCTCGATGCCGTGGTCGGCGGCGCGCTCGGCAGCGGCCAGGCACATCGGCACCATGGCGCCGACGGCGACCAGCAGGACCTCCGGGGACGCGCCGCGGCGGAGCACCTCGACCGGCCCACGCCGCTCCAGGGCCGGCACCTCCACCGGCAGCGCCCCCTTCGGCCAGCGCAGCACCGTCGGGCCGTCGGTCACCGCCACCGCCTCGCGCAGCGCCTCCCGCAGCGTCGGCTCGTCCCGCGGTGCCGCCAGCCGCAGGCCCGGCACGATCGAGGCGATCGAGAGGTCCCACATGCCGTTGTGCGAGGCGCCGTCCGAGCCGGTGACCCCGGCCCGGTCGAGCACGACGGTGACCGGCTGGCGGTGCAGCGCCACGTCCATCAGCAGCTGGTCGAAGGCCCGGTTGAGGAAGGTCGAGTAGACGGCGACCACCGGGTGCATGCCGCCCATGGCCAGCCCCGCGGCCGAGGTCAGCGCGTGCTGCTCGGCGATGCCCACGTCGTAGGTGCGCTCGGGGAACCGCTCGGCGAACGGCGCCAGCCCGGTGGGGTGCAGCATCGCGGCGGTGATGGCGACGACGTCGGAGCGCTCGGTGCCGATCCGCACCATCTCGTCGGCGAACACGTCGGTCCACTCGGGGCCGGCGACCGCGGAGGACAGCCCGCTGTCGGGCTCGAACACGCCGGTGGAGTGCCAGGCGTCGATCGTGTCGGTCTCGGCCGGCGGGTACCCGAAGCCCTTGGTGGTCACCGCGTGCACGATCACCGGGCCGCCGAAGGCCCGGGCCCGGCGCAGCGCGGACTCCATCATCTCCACGTCGTGCCCGTCGACCGGGCCGACGTACTTCATGCCCAGGTCCTCGAACATCCCCTGCGGGGACAGCACGTCCTTGAGGCCCTTCTTGATGGCGTGCAGCGCGTCGTAGAGGGTCGTGCCGACCACCGGCGCCCGGTGCAGCGCCTGCCGGACGGCGTCCAGCGCCTGCTCGTAGCCCGGCCGCAACCGCAGCGTGGCCAGCGCGTCGGCGACCCCGCCGATGGTGGGCGAGTACGAGCGGCCGTTGTCGTTGACCACGATGACGACCGGACGGTCGGACGCCGCGATGTTGTTGAGCGCCTCCCAGGCCATGCCGCCGGTCAGCGCGCCGTCGCCGATGACGGCCACCACCGGACGGCGCTCGCCGCGCACCGCGAAGGCCTTGGCCAGACCGTCGGCGTAGGACAGCGAGGTCGAGGCGTGGCTGTTCTCCACCCAGTCGTGCTCGCTCTCCGCGCGGCTGGGGTAGCCGGACAGCCCACCGCGCTGGCGCAGCTGACCGAAGCCGTCCAGCCGGCCGGTGAGCAGCTTGTGCACGTAGGCCTGGTGGCCGGTGTCGAAGACGATCGGCTCGCGGGGGGACTCGAACACCCGGTGGACGGCGATGGTCAGCTCCACCGCGCCGAGGTTGGGGCCCAGGTGACCTCCCGTCCGGGCGACGCTGGTGACCAGCGTGTCGCGGATCTCGGCGGCGAGGACGGGGAGCTGGTCGGGCCGCAGCGCGCGCAGGTCGGCGGGCCCGGTCAACGAACGGAGCAGCGACACGACGCGACAGGATCCCTTCGACGTCGACGGCGCAGATGGGTCGCGCACCGCCGGGATCCCCCACTGTAACCGCGCGGCCGCCCGCAGGCCGTCAGAGCCGGGGCACCCAGCGCTCGCCGCGCAGCGCGCCGGCGACCACCTCGACGCCGCGCGCGGCGCGGGCCAGCCGGGCGCCCTCGCGCTCGTAGGCGCTGATCGCCGCCTCCATGGCGTCCGGCGGCAGCTGATCGGCCAGCTCCACCCGGACCGTCCGCCAGCCGGCGCGGGCCGCCTCCAGCCCGGCGGCGACGTGGTCGGCGGCGAAGCGGGCCAGCAGCACCGGATAGCGCCGCAGCACCTCGTGGGACCGGTAGTCCGGCGGCACCTGGTCGTAGAGCCAGGCCACCGCGGTGCGCTCCCAGTCCGGCGCCCCGGGCGGGGCGACCTCGTCGGGCCAGCCCGGGGGCAGTGCGGCGTCCACGCGCCCAGTCTGGACGCTCCGGTCGATCATCGGTGAGTGGCGGTCGGCCACGCCGGGGTAGGCAGCCGGATGCCGATGATCAACTTCGCTGGAGGAGTGCGACGCACTCGACGTGCGCGGTCATCGGGAAGCAGTCGAAGGCCCGCAGGGCGGCCAGCCGGTAGCCGGCCGCGCCGAAGGCGGCGACGTCCCGGGCCAGGGACGCCGGATCGCAGGCCACGTAGACGACGGCCCGCGGACCGGCGGCGGCCAGCGCCGTGCTGACCGCCGGGCCGGCGCCGGCGCGCGGCGGGTCGAGGACGACGACGTCCGGCCGGCCCACGTCGGCGAGCAGGTCGGTGATGGCCGCGGGATCCACCTCGCCCTGCCACACCTCCGCCTGCGGCAGGTCCGCCAGGTTGGCGTGCGCGGCGGCGCAGGCGGCCGGATCGGCCTCCACGCAGACCACCCGGCCGGCCGGGCCCACCGCCGAGGCCAGCGATCCGCCGAACAGACCCGCGCCGGCGTAGAGGTCCAGCACCGTCTCACCGCTCACCATCGCCGCGTAGCCGGCGACCGCGCCGACCAGCGCGTCGGCGGCTCCCGGGTGCACCTGCCAGAAGCCGGTGCCCTCGACCTGCCAGTCGCGGTCCCAGGCCCGCCGGGCGGCCCGCCCGGACACCTCGACCGCGCGGTGCTCACCGGCCGGCACCACCCGGGTCGACTGCGGATGCCCGCGCCGGTCCAACCGGGTGGTGGTGACCGCGCCCTCGGAGTCGACGGCGACGTCCACCGCCCCGGCTCCGGGCCACCGCCTCGTCAGCACGGCGGCCGCGGCCGGCGCCATGGTGATCGGGCAGTCCGCCAGCGGCAGCACCGCCCGGGACCGGTGCGGGTGCAGCCCGGGCACGCCGGCCCGGTCGACGGCGAACCGCGCCCGGGAGCGCCAGCGCAGCGGCCCGCCGGGCAGCTCCTCGACCGGGACGTCGACGTCCAGGCCGGCCAGCCGGGCGAACTGCTCCCGGACGACGGCGGACTTCAGCCGCCGCTGCTCGGCCGGCGCCGCGTGCTGCCAGTCGCAGCCGCCGCACCGGCCCGGGCCGGCGTACGGGCACGCGCGTTCGACCCGGTCCGGATGGGCCTGCAGCACCTCGACGGCGTCGGCCCGGCAGTAGGCCGCGTGCCGGTCCTCGGTCACCTCGACGACCACCCGCTCGCCGGGCAGCGCATGGCGCACGAAGACGACCCGGCCCTCGTGCCGGGACACGCAGTGCCCGCCGTGCGCCACCGGCCCCACGGACACCTCGAACCGGTTCCCGACCCAACTCGCAGCGGCGTCCGGCCCCGCCGCAGGGCCCCGCCGCGAGCTCGCGAGGGGCGGGGGGCGGCGGGGTCCTTCATCCATAGGGTGTCTGCTCCACGTCGCTGGTCAGCCCGCGGCGGAGGTCGCCGGGTGCCGGCCGTTGCGGGCCGCCGTCCCGGTCCAGCGAGCTCTCCAGCTGCCACGGCACGCTGGTGATCATCACGCCGGGCTGGAACTGCAGCCGGGTGCGCAGCCGCAGGGCGCTCTGGTTGTGCAGCAGGTTCTCCCACCAGTGGCCGACCACGTACTGCGGCACGAAGACCACCACCAGCTCGCGCGGGCTGGCGCGGCGGATGTCCTTGACGAAGTCCAGCACCGGCCGGGTGATCTCCCGGAACGGGGACTCGAGCACGGTCAGCGGCACCGGGATGTCGTAGCGCTCCCACTCCGCCTGCAGCGCCCGGGTGTCGGCGTCGTCCACGTTGACCGTCAGGGCGGTGAGCACGTCGGGACGGGTGGCCCGGGCGAACGCCAGCGCGCGCAACGTCGGCTTGTGCACCTTGGAGACCAGCACGACCGCGTGCACCCGGCTGGGCAGGGTCCGGGCGTCGGTGTCGGGCACCAGCTGCGCGGCGACGTTGGAGTAGTGCCGGTTGATCGAGCGCATCAGCACGAAGATCACCGGCATGGCGACCATCACCAGCCAGGCGCCGTGGGTGAACTTGGTGAGCACGATGATCACCAGGACGACGCTGGTCAGCGCACCGCCGACGGTGTTGATCACCTGGGAACGCCGGTGCCGGCCGCGGACCGCCGGGTCGCGCTCGGTGCGCAGCAGCCGGTGCCAGTGCCGCACCATGCCCCACTGACCGATGCTGAAGCTGGTGAACACCCCGATGATGTAGAGCTGGATCAGCCGGGTGACGTCGGCGTCGAAGGCGACGATCAGCAGGGCCGCGAAGCCGGCCAGCAGCAGGATGCCGTTGCTGTAGACCAGCTTGTCGCCGCGGGTGTGCAGCTGGCGGGGCAGGAACCGGTCCTGCGCCAGCACCGAGCCGAGCAGCGGGAAACCGTTGAACGCGGTGTTGGCCGCCAGGATCAGCACCAGGGCGGTGGCGGCCTGGATGTAGAAGAAGCCGACCGAGTGCTCGCCGCCGAACGTGGCCGCCGCCAGCTGCGCGACCACGGTCCGCTGCGGAGCGGTGTCGCAGTCGGGGAAGGCCAGCCGGCAGGGGTCGGCGGGATCCACGTACTTCACGCGGGCCAGCAGGGCCAGCGCCGTGACGCCGGCGAACATGGTGGCCGCGATGCCGCCCAGCAGCGACAGGGTGATCGCCGCGTTCCTGCTCTTCGGCGGCTTGAACGCCGGCACCCCGTTGGCGACGGCCTCGATGCCGGTGAGCGCCGTCGTGCCGGAGGCGAAGGCCCGCATCGCGAAGAACACCAGGGCCAGCCCGGTCAGCCCGACATGGTCGCTGTCCGGGCGCAGTTCGTAGTCGGCGGTCGCGGCCACGATGGGCGTGCCGAGGAACTCCCGGACCAGGCCGGTGACGATCATGATCAGGATGCCGGCCGCGAAGAGGTAGGTCGGCACCGCGAAGGTCTTGCCCGACTCGCGCAGCCCCCGCAGGTTGGCCGCCGCGAGGACCGCGACCAGCCCGACGGCGATCAGCACCCGGTGCTCGTTGAGGGACGGGAAGGCGGAGATGACGTTGTCGGTGCCGCTGGACACGGAGACGGAGACCGTCAGCACGTAGTCGGTGAGCAGCGCGCTGGCCACCACCAGGGCCGCGAACTGCCCGTGGTTCTTCATCGCGACCTCGTAGTCGCCGCCGCCGGACGGATACGCGCGCACGACCTGGCGGTAGGAGAGCACCACCGTGATCAGCAGGACGACGACGGCGGCGGCCAGCCAGGGGGCCAGGTACAGGAACGCGGTCCCGCCCAGGGTCAGGATGATCAGGATCTCCTGGGTGGCGTAGGCCACCGAGGACAGCGCGTCGCTGGCGAAGATCGGCAGGGCCAGCCGCTTGGACAGCAGCGACTCCCCCACCAGGTCGCTGCGGACGGGGCGGCCGAGGACGAGACGTTTCGGGAGTTGTCCGAGGTCGGACAGGGACGGCACGGCGGCGATGGTACGGACGCCGGCAGCACCCGTGCGCCGTGCGGGACCGACGTCACACCGGCGGGTGGCACGGTGGGTGGCGCGGCGGCCGGACGGCCGGCCCCCCGGTGCACCGGGTGTACGTTCCCCCGCTGTACGTCCGGGTCGCGGAACCGGGCGCGCTCCGTGATCGACAGGCCAACAGCGAACGGGCAGGGTGGACCAGGTGCACGTGGTCGTGATGGGTTGCGGCCGGGTCGGGTCCGCGATCGCCCGCCGGCTCGAGGGGATCGGGCACAGCGTGGCGGTCATCGACCAGGACCCGGAGGCGTTCCGCCGGCTGGGCCCGGAGTTCGGCGGCCGCCAGGTCACCGGCCTGGGCTTCGACCGGCAGACGCTGCTGGCGTCCGGCATCGAATCGGCGGGCGCCTTCGCCGCGGTGAGCAGCGGCGACAACTCCAACATCATCGCTGCCCGGGTGGCCCGGGAGACCTTCGGCGTCGAGCACGTCGTGGCCCGGATCTACGACTCCAAGCGGGCCGAGGTCTACGAGCGGATGGGCATCCCCAGCGTGGCCACCGTGCCGTGGACGGTGAACCGGCTGATGCGCGAGCTGCTGTCGGTCAAGGTCAGCGAGCTGTGGCGCGAGCCCACCGGCAAGGTGCTGCTCATGCGGGTCACCGTCACCGACAACTGGGTGGGCCGGCCGCTGGCCGAGCTGGAGGCCGCCTCCGGCGCCCGGGCCGCCTGGCTGGTGCGCTTCGGCGACGCCCAGCTGCCGACCGCCACCACCGTGCTGCAGACCGGTGACCACCTGGTGGTCGCCGTCACCGACGAGCTCACCGAGCAGGTCCACCGGGCCGTCGAGCAGGTTCCGGAGGGGAGGCACTGATGCGCGTGGCGATCGTGGGTGCCGGTGCGGTCGGCCGGTCCATCGCCGGGGAGCTGCTGGGCAACGGGCACTCGGTGATGCTGATCGAGAAGAACGGTGCCAAGGTGCGCGCCCGGTCGGTGCCCGGTGCGGAGTGGGTGCAGGCCGACGCCTGCGAGGTCACCTCGCTGGAGGAGGCGCAGCTGGCCACCTGCGACGTGGTCATCGCGGCGACCGGTGACGACAAGGCGAACCTGGTGGTGTCGCTGCTGGCCAAGACCGAGTTCGCGGTGAACCGGGTGGTCGCCCGGGTGAAGGACCCCCGCAACGAGTGGCTCTACACCGAGGCGTGGGGCGTGGACGTGGCCGTGTCGACCCCCCGGGTGCTGGCCGCGCTGGTGGAGGAGGCGGTGACCGTCGGCGACGTCGTCCGGCTGATGAGCTTCCGCAAGGGCGCGGCCAACCTGGTCGAGATCACGCTGGCCGAGGACACCCCCTGGGTCGGCCGGCCGGTGCGCGAGCTGACGCTGCCGCGGGAGACCGTGCTCACCGCCATCCTGCGCGGCGACCGGGTCATCACGCCGCATGCCGACGAGCCGCTGGAGGCCGGCGACGAGCTGCTGTTCGTCACCCACGGCGACGTCGAGGACAAGCTGCAGCAGATGTTCGGCGGCGTCGACAGCCGCTGAGACGAGGCCGGCGGATCAGGCGGCCGGGCGTTCCTCCTCGTCCGGCCGGCCGGCTGCCGCACCGTCCGCACCGGTGCGGTGGCGGTGCAGCCGGGCGACCACCCACAGGGTCACCGCCAGCTGGACGGCGGTCACCGGCAGGCCGAGCACCAGGGACGACGTCCCGAGCCAGCCGACCTGGTTGTGCAGGTACAGCACGCCCTGGACGACGGCCCGCAGCAGGAACACCGCGCCCCACAGCACCGTCAGCCAGCTGTAGGCACGCAGCACCCGCCGGTCGTCCCGCCAGTGCCGCTCCGGCTCGGCGTCCGGCTCCCTCCGCGCCGGGACGGTCCCGGCCTCCGCCGGCCGCCCCCCGCGCAGCGACCGGCCGCGCAGCGAGGACAGGTCGTGGTGCGCCAGGCTGCCCAGGTGGCTCGGCGCCAGGAACTCCGCGACGACCCCGGCCAGCGGCCAGCGCACCAGGATCGAGCCCAGCAGGACCACGCCGATGCCGGCGTTGCGGATCAGCCCGAGCGCGAAGAAGTCCCGGGCCTCCCCCGACCTGGCCGCGATCGCCACCGCCACCGCCACCGCGAACAGCCCGCTGACCCCCTGCTGCACGCTCTGCCGGCGCGCCAGCCGCAGCACGAACACCAGCACCGCGGCGGCCACCGCAGCCCAGATGCCCGGCTGCAGGCCGCCCACGCCGTTGGCGACGATGAAGGCCGCCGTGGGCAGCGTGGCATCGACCATGCCGCGCCAGCCACCCAGCTGGTCCAGCACCATGTGCCGGTCGAAGGTGACCTTGCGGTCCTGCGGCGGGTCGGTCACCGGAGGGACGTCACCCGGCGCTCAGCTCGTACCAGGGGTTGTAGATCACCCGGCGTCCGTCGAAGGCCGCGAACCGGCCGCGGGCGGTGAGCGTGCGCCCGGGCTCGATGCCGGGGATGCGCCGGCGGCCCAGCCAGACCAGGGTCACCGACCCGGAGCCGTCGAACAGCTCGGCCTCCAGCGTGGGCACGGTCTCCCGGGGGGTGTAGACCACCGACTTGAGCCGGCCGGTCACGGTGACCACATGGCCCTTGCGGCAGGCGCTCACCGGGGCGCAGCCGGCGCTGGCGACCCCCGACTGCAGCTCCTGGGCGTCGATGGTCTGGTCGTCCGCGGTCAGCTTGTGCAGCGCGCGGGCCAGCCAGCCCCGCGCACCGGGCTGCGCGCTGGTCTCTGTCACACGCCCAGCGTAGTGCCGCCCGCGGCCGCTGTCCGGCGGGCGGACAGCCAGTCCACCGTGCGCGCCCACGCCTCGCCGGCCGGGTCGATCACCGACATGTGGTCGCCGGGCAGGGCCAGCACCTCGACCGGGTCGCCGGCCGCGGCGGCCACCGCGGCGTACCGCTGGCTCTGCTCGAGCGGAACGGTGCTGTCGGCCCGGCCGTGCACGCACAGCACCGCGGCGCCGGTGGGCACCAGGCGCACCGGGTCGGCGGCGGCGAACCGGTCGGGGACGTCGTCCGGGCCGCCGCCCAGGAACTCGGCCACCGCGCCGGACCCCAGCTGCTGCTCGTGCCCGCGGAGCAGGTCCAGGACGCCGGCCTGCAGCACCGC